>CANGVO010000053.1 GCA_947457445.1 Actinomycetota bacterium
GCTCTTGCAAGATTCGAGCGATGCGGTAGAGGTATTTTCCTCGCTCCTTGCCCGATAACTTCGACCAAGTCTTTGTATACGCCTTTTGTGCTGCAGCAACAGCCTTATCAACATCACTTGCTCCACCGAGTGCAATCTTGCTCAAGACTTCTTCGGTAGCAGGGTTAATGGTTGAAAAGTGGTTCTTGCCGGCAACAAATTTGCCATCGATAAAATGTCCGTATTTCGCCTTGATATCGACGATAGAACGAGACTCGGGAGCTGGTGCGTAATCGAAGGTCATATTTATTTCCGGGTCTCTCTTCGTATTAATCGATCGTTACGTAGTTAGGGCTAGCGTAGTAGCCATCATCCATTTTCATGCGTTGCATTAACAAATCATTTAACAAGGCGCTGGCGCCAATACGGAAAAATTCCGGGGTAAGCCATTCCGGGCCGGCGGTTTCATTTACTAGCACCAGTTGTTTAATTGCGTCTTTGGTGTTGCGAATTCCGCCCGCTGGTTTAACTCCAATACGACGATTTGTCATGGCATAGAAGTCCCGAACTGCTTCTAGCATTACCAGCACAACTGGGGGAGTCGCAGCTGGCGCTACTTTCCCCGTGGAAGTCTTAATGAAATCAGCGCCAGCTAACATAGCAAGATACGAGGCTTTACGAACATTGTCGTAAGTAACTAACTCTCCAGTTTCGAAGATTACTTTCAGATGAGCGCGATCACCACAAACTTCGCGGATCTTAACAATTTCGTCAAAAACCAAACCAAATTGTCCGGATAAAAATGCACCACGATCAATAACCATATCTATCTCGGCAGCGCCTGCATCTATCGCATCTTGGGTATCTTGAATTTTTACTTCC
This sequence comes from Actinomycetota bacterium, assembly GCA_947457445.1. Taxonomy (GTDB): domain Bacteria; phylum Actinomycetota; class Actinomycetes; order Nanopelagicales; family Nanopelagicaceae; genus Planktophila. The sequence goes on from CANGVO010000053.1 coordinate 862, forward strand.
ATCGAAGCGCGCCCTGAAGGAAATGCGGTTGAAACGGCGGCGACAGGAACATGATGGCCACCGATTGAATCAAGATGTGTACGTGCGATGCTCACCATGTCGTTATAGACGCAAACCGCACCCACGCTTGGCACTGTTAAATCTGTTGGATCTGGTCGCACTGCTTTCGTGCAGAGCGCCCTAACTTTTCCAGCGGTATCGGCGCCTTCTAGCGTTGTTAAATCAACCATTGAGATAGCGGTATCAATTGCCCATCTCTTACTAGATGTCTTAATGCTGCGCGTTGCCAACATGGCAGCGCGAGCTTCAGCACCAACTTGATCAACGCCAGGAAGTTGCGAAAGGAAGTTCTTAAGTGAACTCTCCGTTCCGTCAACAATTCCATAAAAACTCATGAGAGAAAATCCTTTAGTGGGCTGCGTAATTGATCCAATAGTATTTGAGCCGACTCCGCATTTTTCGTAATTACCTCGATATAACACTTTAACTTGGCTTCGGTTCCGCTGGGGCGAATGATTATGCGGATTCCACCATCGAGCCAGATTCGAAGTCCATCAGTCGGTGGAAGCCCATCTTTTGGTGCAGCCAAATCATCTATAGATGAGACTTGGTATCCAGCAATTTCACTTGGTGGGTTTTCTCGCAATTGGGCTAATAGCTGAGTAATTCGCGCCATATCGGCAACTCGAATCGAAATTTGTTCGGTACCGTGGAAACCATCTCGTTCCCATACTTCATCCAGTAGATCCAGAAGGGTCAGGCCTTGCGCCTTTAATTCGCTGGCGATTTGGGCTAAAAAGATCGCTGCAGATATTCCATCTTTATCATTTACAGTCTTGGAATCAACGGCGTAGCCGATCGCTTCTTCATATCCATAGGCAAGGTTTTTAATCTTGGCAAGCCACTTAAATCCAGTTAAGACCTCTTGAAAATCAATTTTGTAATTTGCGGCTATCTTTCGCAATGCAGAGGATGAAACGATTGAATTTCCAAAAGTGCCCTCAGGCTTTGTTCGCGCGATCCATTCACCAAAAATCACGCCGAGCTCATCACCACGCAACATGCGCCAACCAGTCTTAGGATCATTTACTGCGGCTGCACAACGATCTGCATCTGGATCATTAGCAATAACTAAATCTGCCCCAAAATCGCGGGCTTTTTGTAGGGCTAAATCAATGGCACCGGGTTCTTCAGGATTTGGAAAAGCAACTGTTGGAAAATCTGGATCTGGTTCGCATTGTTCATCAACCAGAATCAATGTGGCAAAACCTGCGTGATTGAATACCCGCTGCAAAGTTTCTGTACCAACTCCATGCATTGCGGTGTAAACAACCTTTAATTCTCCAGGTTTGTTTGCAAGAAGTGCTGTTCGGCGAATGTATTCCGAGATGACTTCTTCGCCGAGTACTGTCCATTTTGCACCACGCGGTTGAGTGGCAAGTGACTTTATCGCAGCAATCTCTTTGGCTATGAATCCATCCGTTGGATTAATTATTTGAGATGCTGCGTAATCAACTCCATCAGCACTTGGGCCAACATAAACTTTATAACCATTATCTTGCGGAGGGTTATGGCTAGCTGTAACCATGACGCCAACATCGCATTTAAGTTCTGCGGTAGCAAAAGCCAAAACTGGAGTCGGTAGCGGACGCGGTAGAACAAAAACTTCAAACCCTGCACCCGCAAATATTTCGGCACTTTCTTGCGTGAAATCTTCTGACCCATAGCGTGCATCTCGCCCAATAACTACGCGATTCATCCCTCTTGCTTTCATATATGCAGCGATTCCTGCGGCAGTACGACCTACGACTGCGCGATTCATGCAAGAAGGTCCTGGTCCGATCGGACCACGCAGACCTGCGGTCCCAAATTGCAGGAAACCGGAAAAATATTTTTTTAAAGTTACTTCATCACCGGCAGCGAGCAAAGCTTTTAATTCGGCGGCAGTTCTCTGATCAGGATCATCTGCGATCCATGCCTGCACCTCGGCCAGCAATTCGGCGTTCATTAGTACAGCCTAACGAGATTAAATCGAGTTGGGAATTGTGGGTAAAGCTATGCGTCGATAATGTCACAGAGCACAGTGCCGCTTGAGACGGTTTCACCGATTGCTGCTTTGATATTTGTAATCTTGCCTGCCCTATGCGCAATTAGCGGTTGTTCCATTTTCATCGCCTCTAACACGATTATCAAATCGCCGATATCGACGGTATCGCCTTCATTTACCGCAATCTTTACGACGGTTCCTTGCATTGGGCTAGTCAGACCAGTACCACTTGCTCCGCCGACTTTAGATTCCTTGGCACGATGACGTTTTACAACGGGCTCGGGCGTGTGAAGCTTAACTTCAAAACGCTTGCCGTTAACTTCAGCTACTAAATGATCTGCCGCTACTCGGGTCGTTAAGGGAATTGCTGTTGCCGTAAATGCGGGAATTTCGTTCTTAAATTCATTTTCAATGTAACTCGTGTAAACCTTAAAATCCTTGGTGTAAGCAGGGTCTTCCAAAATTGCTCTGTGAAATGGGATTGCTGTGGCCAATCCATCTACTTCAAATTCGGCAAGTGCACGACGCGCTCTTTCGATCGCTTGTTCGCGAGTTGCGCCAGTAACGATTAACTTTGCCAAGAGCGAATCAAAGTTGCCCCCGATTGTGTCTCCATTTTTAAATCCAGCATCGACACGAACACCTGGGCCAGTTGGTAAGTTCCACTTGGTAATTCGGCCAGGCGCAGGCAGGAATGACCGTCCTGGGTCTTCACCGTTGATGCGAAACTCAAGGCTATGACCACGAATCTCAGGATCATCAAATCCCAAATGCTCGCCTGTCGCGATGCGGAATTGTTCGCGAACTAAGTCAATACCAGTCACTTCTTCGCTCACCGGGTGCTCAACTTGTAGGCGGGTATTAACTTCCAAGAATGAAATTGTTCCATCTAGGCCGATGAGAAATTCGCAAGTTCCGGCACCAACATATCCAGCTTCTTTCATTATTGCTTTGCTGGATCGGTAAAGCTCTTCATTTTGAGAATCTGTAAGGAATGGAGCTGGCGCTTCTTCAACCAGCTTTTGATGGCGACGCTGCAATGAACAATCACGAGTACTAACGACAACAGCATGACCATGCTGATCGACTAAAACTTGAGTTTCGACGTGACGCGGTTTATCCAAATAACGCTCCACAAAACATTCACCACGACCAAAACCGGCAATCGCTTCGCGCACAGCGGACGCAAAGAGTTCTGGAATTTCCTCCAGGGTATGGGCAACTTTTAGCCCTCGACCGCCGCCACCAAAGGCGGCTTTAATTGCAACGGGAAGTCCATGTTCCTTCGCAAACGCGATAACTTCTTCGTGGCCAGCAACCGGATCTTTTGTTCCGGCAACGAGTGGAGCGCCCGCCTTTGCTGCGATGCGACGTGCTGAAACTTTGTCACCAAGCGCGCTAATTGCGGCAGGTGGCGGCCCAATCCAAATTAATCCAGCACTAATTACCGCTTGGGCGAAGTCTGCGTTCTCTGAAAGAAATCCGTAACCGGGATGGACAGCATCAGCGCCAGAATCTTTTGCGGCTTTAATGATCTTTTTTATATCTAAATAAGTTTGAGTTGCAGTTATTCCATTTAATGAAAATGCGAAGTCAGCGCTCTTTGTATGTATGGCATCGCGATCTTCTTCAGAGTAAACGGCAACACTTTCGATTCCATGATCGCGGCAAGCACGAATTACACGTACGGCTATTTCTCCGCGGTTCGCAATCAGTACGCGCTTCATCGCATCTCCTTTACTTGTGGCCAAGAGTAACCAAGTTGCAGCATGGCAGATCTTAAAAAGGGCATCGAAATTCCAACCACATTTGTGTAGTCGCCTTCGATTACTGGGATAAAAGGTGATCCAAATCCATCTAATGTAAATCCGCCAGCCACGTGTAGTGGTTCACCTGATGCTATGTAATCATCGATTTCTGATTCGCTCATTTGCGAGAAAGTAACTTTGGTGGTTACTCGATCAGCAATTTCTCTACCTTGGGCCGTATCTATGATGCAGTGACCAGTATGCAAAAGCCCGCTGCGTCCACTAATTGCTAGTGCACGCTCTTTAGCAATTTCAGGAGTTCCCGGCTTTCCAAAAGAAATTCCATCCACATCAAATGTGGAATCACAACCAATGATGATCGCAGGGAAATCGACTTGCTCGCGAACTGTGTGCGCCTTAGTAACAGCAAGCGCAATCACCATATCCGAAGGTGTCATTGCGTTGAAAAACTCGGTTTCTTCATCGACATGGCTAACCATGACAGTAGGAGTTATACCTGCGCCTTCTAGTAAACGGCGGCGTGAAGTTGATTGTGAAGCCAGAACAATCTTCGGCATTATTTCGATTTTCTCCGTGCGCCAAAAGTGATCTGATGTGGCAAAGGTTGTCTCAATTGTGGAAGTGCGAAAACGCTGCGCTTTATCACTGGCTTTAAATCTTGAACAATGTGGCGATCCAAAGCCGACTTCAAAGCCAACAATTCTTCATCGGTGGGATTTCCAGATGTAACAGTGAATTTCATTAGAGCGGAATGTTTCCGTGCTTGCGAGCCGGCAAAGTATCGCGTTTGGTTTTAAGCGTACGGAACGCCTTTGTGATGTAAGCGCGGGATTGATGCGGTTCTATAACGCTATCGATAGTTCCGCGTTCTGCAGCAGCATATGGATTAGAGAGCGTTTCGGTGTAATCAGAGACCAATTCTGCGCGAACCTTATCTGGATCTTTAGCATCTGCAATCTCTTTACGATACAAAATGTTTACTGCACCCTGTGCACCCATTACTGCGATTTCCGCACTTGGCCACGCGAAGTTGATATCACTGCCAAGATATTTTGATCCCATAACGATAAATGCTCCACCATACGCTTTACGAGTAATCAGTGTTACGAGAGGAACAGATGCTTCGGCATATGCATAGAGCAATTTGGCTCCGCGGCGAATAATTCCGTTCCATTCTTGTTCGGTACCAGGCAAGAAACCTGGGACATCTACCAAGGTAAGGATTGGGATGTTGAAGGCATCGCAGAAACGAAGAAAACGTGCAGCTTTTTCACTGGAGTTAATATCTAATGTGCCCGCTAACTGTGAAGGTTGGTTGGCAATAATGCCGACAGATTCACCTTCGATGCGCGCAAACCCAACAACAATGTTTGGAGCGTAAAGAGCGTGGACTTCTAAGAATTCGCCCTCATCAACCAGCGTTGTAATCAATGTCTTCATGTCATATGGCTGGTTAGGACTATCCGGAATTAAATGATTTAACGCAGCATCTGCCGCGCTTTCTTCCAAGGTTTGAGTTGGAGGAAGATGTGGCGCTCCATCCATATTATTTGATGGAAGGTAGGAGAGCAGAGCTTTTACATAGTCAATCGCATCTGCTTCGCTGTCCGCTAAATAATGTGCATTTCCTGAGCGAGTGTTATGTGTAAACGCACCACCAAGCTCTTCCATTCCAACATCTTCACCGGTTACGGTCTTAATCACATCGGGACCGGTGATAAACATATGTGAAGTTTCATTAACCATCACCGTAAAGTCTGTTAGCGCTGGTGAATAAGCAGAACCACCAGCACATGGACCAAGAATCAACGAGATCTGTGGGATTACGCCAGAAGAACGAGTGTTAAGTCTAAAAATTTTGCCGTAACCATTTAAGGAAGCCACACCTTCTTGAATGCGTGCGCCGCCAGAATCGTTAATACCAATTAAAGGAATGCCACTCTTGAGTGCAAATTCGGCGATCTTTACGATCTTTTCTGCATGGACTTCACCAAGACTTCCGCCCATCACGGTGAAATCTTGTGAGTACAAGGCAATTGGACGACCATCGACTGTCGCGGTCCCGATTACAACGCCATCGCCATATGGGCGATTTTTCTCCATAC
>CANGVO010000054.1 GCA_947457445.1 Actinomycetota bacterium
AATTTCTTTGGTGAAGAAACCGTAATGCAGTTAACAGATATTCCGGTTGGAGTTCTCTACGTATTGGCGATCGCCTCTGTTGGTGTTTACGGAATTGTTCTTGCAGGTTGGTCATCTGGTTCTACATATCCACTTCTTGGCGGACTTCGTTCTAGCGCACAAGTTGTTTCTTATGAAATTGCGATGGGACTTTCCCTTGTCGCAGTCTTCATTTACTCAGGTTCAATGTCCACATCTGCAATTGTTCAGGCGCAGCAGGACACCTGGTGGTATGGACTTGTTCTCTTCCCATCATTTGTAATTTATGCAATATCTATGGTTGGCGAAACTAACCGAGCACCATTTGACTTAGCGGAAGCTGAAGGCGAATTAGTTGGTGGATTCCACACCGAGTATTCATCACTTAAATTTGCACTCTTCTTCTTGGCAGAATATGTAAACATCATCGCTGTTTCTGCTCTTGCAACAACATTGTTCCTCGGTGGTTACCACGCAATTCCTGGCCTTGGATTCACTGAGCAATGGCTCGGCGGATGGTTCACCCTGATTTGGTTCTTTATAAAAGTCTTATTCTTCTTCTTTATCTTCGTCTGGTTACGTGGAACTCTTCCACGTTTGCGTTATGACCAGTTCATGCAGTTTGGCTGGAAAGTCTTAATTCCAGTTTCACTACTTTGGATCTTGGTAGTTGCAACTCTTCGCGTTATTTCGACATCCAGCCAATCTCGCGTAGTTACCTTTGGGTTTGCGGGCGTGGTCGTACTCGTAGTTCTAGGAATTTCAACTGCCTTTGAAAATTCCAAGAAGAAGCGCACATCTGTGGTTCATCCGGAAGCGGCTGCGCCAGATTTTGCCGTCCCATCTCTGCCATCTGAAATAACAACCATCAACGTTTCTCAACAAGGAGGCGATCGTGGCTGATCAGAACGAATCCAATTCAGTGCAACCAATTAAATCAAACGATGTAGACATCACATCTGTTGCATTTGAAAAAGTAGACCAACCTGGAGCAAAGAGCTTCTGGGCTCAGTTGCAGGGTTTTTGGGTAACTTTCATAACAATGTTTAAGAAGGTCAACACAGTTCAGTACCCAGAAGTTAAAGAACCAACTGCTGAGCGTTTCCACGGTCGCCATCAGTTAAATCGCCACCCAGATGGTTTAGAAAAATGTATTGGTTGCGAACTTTGTGCATGGGCATGCCCAGCTGATGCGATTTATGTAGAAGGTGCAGATAACACTCCCGATAACCAAATGTCTCCAGGTGAGCGTTATGGCAAGGTTTACCAAATCAATTATTTGCGCTGCGTTTTCTGTGGGCTTTGTATCGAAGCTTGCCCAACCCGCGCTCTGACAATGACTAATGAATACGAACTTGCGGACTCAACACGTAGCAAGTTGATTTTTGAAAAAGACGATTTGCTTGGACCGCTACGTGCCGGAATGTTGCCTCCACCGCATCCAATGTACCCAGGTTCAACAGATACTAATTATTACAACGGTGATATTAAAGAAGCACATCCTTCACAGGAGCAAAAATAATGCAACCACTCTTAACTATTCAGGGACCAGAGACTGTGCTCTTCTGGTTTTTGGCACCGCTTGCAGTTGCAGCCGCGCTTGGAATGTTGCTGGTTAAGAAGGCAGTGCACTCAGCTCTGCTTCTTGCCTGGGTGATGATTACTCTTGCAATTTTCTACATTGCACAAGATGCAGTTTTTCTTGGCGTCGTACAAGTAGTTGTCTACACCGGCGCGGTAATGATGCTCTTCCTCTTTATTCTTATGTTGGTTGGTGTCGATTCATCTGATTCACTAACCGAAACTATTTCTGGTCTTCGCCCAATCGCAATTACTGCAGCTGTTGGCTTTGGTGGACTTCTAGTTTCTCTACTTGGTCGTGCAACTTTAGGGCGCGAACCTGTTGGGCTTGAAGTTGCAAATGCCTCAGGAAATGTTCAAGGTTTAGCCGTTCTACTCTTTTCAAAATTCGTATTTCCATTTGAAGTTGTATCAGCGCTACTTATTACAGCAGCGCTAGGCGCGATGGTTCTTGCTCATCATCAACGCACAAACCCTCGCCCTACACAGCGCGAACAAGCAATTAATCGCTTCCGTAGCGGTTCACTTGCGGGAGCTGCCGGCTTGCCTGGCCCAGGAGTATTCGCTCGACACAACGCAGTAGATGTCCCAGCGTTGTTGCCTGATGGAACCCCTGCTCCATCTTCAATTTCTGCCACTCTAAAGGCGCGCGGCGATGTTATCGATTCAAGTCAATTCCAACTCGACAATGTTGATACAACAGTTGTGGAGGAGAAGTAATGAGTCTTGATAATTACCTTTACTTATCTGCGATCCTATTCACAATTGGTGCAGTTGGTGTTGTTGTTCGCCGCAATGCAATTGTTGTTTTCATGTGCGTTGAATTAATGCTCAACGCCGCTAATTTAACGCTAGTTACTTTTTCACGAATCAACGGATCTCTCGATGGCCAAGTAATCGCCTTCTTTACGATGGTAGTTGCCGCATGTGAAGTCGTTGTTGGCCTAGCAATTATCGTGACGATTTATCGCTCACGCCGATCAGCATCTATTGACGATGCTAGTTTGTTGAAGCGATAACCATGGTTACCAACAGCGGTCTCATTTATCTAATCGCTCTGCCACTCTTTGGTGCGCTTTCACTTTTGTTATTGGGACGTCGCGCGGATAAGTGGGGGCACTTACTAGCTACTGCAATGTCTGCCAGTGCCTTCGGCGTTGGCTTATTCCAACTTTCAGAGATGTTAAATCGTGAGGCGGAATCACGTCCGGTTACCCAAAAACTTTTCAGCTGGATAAGCGTTGGCACCTTCAACGTTGATGCATCGCTATTGCTCGATCAACTTTCAATCTGTTTCGTTCTCTTGATTACTGGCGTCGGAACGTTGATTCATATTTATTCAATTTCCTACATGTCTCACGATCCTGACCGTCGCCGATTCTTTGCATACCTAAACCTCTTCATCGCTGCGATGCTTCTATTGGTTCTTGGTGACTCATACTTAAATCTTTATGTCGGCTGGGAAGGCGTTGGTCTTGCCTCATACCTATTGATCGGCTTCTGGAACCAGAAAGCGGCGTATGCAACTGCTTCTAAAAAGGCATTTGTAATGAACCGTATCGGCGACATGGGCCTTTCATTTGCAATCATGATCGCCTTTGCATCACTCGGTACTGTCTCATTTAGTGGCGTGAAAGAACATGCACATCACGCTTCAGAGGCAACGATGACCGCAATCGGAATTATGTTATTAGTTGCAGCGGTTGGTAAATCTGCACAGTTCCCACTGCAAGCATGGCTTGGCGATGCGATGGCCGGACCAACTCCAGTGTCAGCGCTAATTCACGCAGCGACAATGGTTACTGCCGGCGTTTACTTAATTGTTCGCTCTAACTTCGTCTTTGATGCCGCACCAACTGCGCAACTTCTAGTTGTTATTGTCGGTGCAATTACTTTGATGTTTGGTGCACTTGTTGGTACTGCAAAAGATGACATTAAGAAAGCCCTAGCTGCTTCAACTATGTCGCAGATTGGTTACATGATTTTAGGAGCCGGCCTTGGACCTGCTGGTTATGCATTTGCAATCATGCATTTGCTTACACACGGTTTCTTCAAAGCAGGAATGTTCCTTGGTGCAGGTTCAGTTATGCACGGAATGAACGATGAAGTAAATATGCGCCGTTACGGTGGACTTCGTAAATTTATGCCAATCACCTTTATTACATTCGGTCTTGGCTATCTTGCAATTATTGGCGTTCCACCATTTGCTGGTTTCTATTCGAAAGATATGATCATTGAGACTGCGCTTAATGCTGGTGGCGCAAAGGGAATAATTCTTGGTTCGGTCGCTCTGCTAGGCGCCGCAATTACCGCTTTCTATATGACACGCGTAATGATTTTGACATTCACAAGTTCAAAACGTTGGGATGATAATCAGCATCCACACGAATCTCCAATCTTGATGTGGCTGCCAATGGCGATTCTTGCAATCGGATCTGTGACATCAGGATTCTTACTTTCTCGTGGAGAAACGCTAAAGCATTGGCTTGAGCCGCTCTTTGAAGAACATGGAGAGCACACCGAGTTGTTGCCTCCGATTGTTGTATCTGGCCTTGCACTATTGATGGTTGCTATTGGTGTCGCAATTGCTGTTATTAAATATCAGCTTTCAGAGGTCGATGCTGTTGCCCCAGAAGATGTAACTGTATTTACTCGCATTGCACGTCGCGACTTGTTGCAAGATGACATAAATGAAGCGCTATTCATGCGCCCTGGCCAAGCGCTTACATCAGCGTTGGTTAAGGTCGATCAAAGCGTTGTTGATGGAGCCGTTCATGGAATGGGCAAGATGGCGCTCAGTTCAGGTTCGGTACTACGTAAATCTCAGACAGGCTTTGTCCGCAGTTATGCAGTTCTCATTCTGATTGGCGCTGCCGCGTTAATCGCAGCAATTTGGGTGGTAACAAAATGAACTTTACAGATTTGAACCTACTCACACTTTCCATGCTGCTTCCATTGCTTGGAACTGCGGCGCTAGCGTTTGTTCCAAAGACCAACGTTCTACTGACAAAGCAGGTTGCCTTAGCTACGACAGTTTTGGTTGCCGTTGTCGGAATTGTTATGACCATATCTTTTGATTTCAATGTAACTGGTTTTCAGTTTGTTGAATCTCGCGAATGGATCCCAGCCTTTGGCATCAAATACGCCCTTGGCATTGACGGTATCGCTCTAATTCTTATTTTAATGTCGGTGCTTCTAACACCAATTGTAGTTATCGCCGGTTGGAATGAATCCGAAGGTGGACGTTGGAGTCCAAAGGTTTTCTATTCCCTTATCTTGGTTTTAGAGACCATGATGATCGGTGTCTTCGCATCAACAGATGTCTTCTTGTTCTACGTATTCTTTGAAGCGATGTTGATTCCGGTCTACTTCCTAATTGGTGGATTTGGTTCCGGAGAACGCTCAGCAGCAGCCGTTAAGTTCTTGCTTTACAGCCTTTTCGGTGGCTTGTTGATGTTGGCATCAATTGTTGGCATCTTCGTAATGGCAACTCGTTACGGCAACCGCACATTCGATATAACAACTCTTTCAGGGTTGCACACTGTTCTTTCTCCAATGATGGAAAACATCTTATTCCTTGGATTCTTCATCGCCTTCGCAATCAAAGCTCCGCTATGGCCACTACATACTTGGTTGCCAGATGCAGCAAAGTCAGCGACTCCAGGAACTTCAGTTCTATTACTTGGCGTTCTCGACAAGGTTGGAACGTTCGGAATGATTCGTTATTGCCTAACCTTGTTCCCAGAAGCGAGCAAGACATTCACGCCAATGATTATCACTCTGGCGGTGATTTCGATTCTTTATGGTGCGTTCTTAGCGATCGGTGCCAAAGATATAAAGCGTTTGATCGCCTACACATCTATTTCTCACTTTGGCTTTATCACCATGGGAATCTTTGCGATGACATCACAAGGCATGTCTGGTGCGACCTTGTACATGTTCAACCATGGTTTCTCTACAGCGGCACTCTTCTTAGTTGCCGGCTTCATGATTTTGCGCCGCAAATCATCGACGATTGCAGACTTCGGTGGATTGCAGCGCGTAACACCTGTAATGGCTTGGACCTTCTTTATTGCAGGAATGTCGAGCCTGGCATTACCGGGACTCTCAAGTTTCGTTAGCGAATTTTTAGTTCTTGTTGGAACATTTACTCGTTATCCAGTTGCAGCAGTGATTGCCACCTTCGGAATTGTTTTAGCTGCGCTATACATTCTGATTCCTGTGCAACGCGCACTCCACGGTCCAACTACACCTGGAAATGAAAATTTAACCGATCTAAATCTCCGCGAAAAAATTGCGATCGCACCAGTTATTGCAGTAATCGTAGTTCTTGGTTTCTATCCATCACCGTTGCTCAAAATTATTAATCCAGCATCGGCGACTGTGGTTTCCCAACAAGGATTTAGCGATCCTGCGCCAACAATGAGTGAGGGCAAGAAATGATTAATTTCGTACAACCAACTCTCGAGTACTCACTCCTTGCTCCGATTCTGATCGTTCTCGGTGGAGCGCTCATTGGCGTCCTTATCGAAGCATTTGCGCCACGCAGCGCACGCGCTGGCTCACAACTCTTTATAACTCTTACTACTTTGGTGCTTTCTTTCGCCTCTCTTATTCGGGTTCGCAATGGCGCATCTACAACAGCTGCAATGGAATCAGTTACCTTCGATGGCGCTGGAGTTTTGTTGCAAGGATCAATTCTGATAATTGCAATTATTTCGGTTTTTCTTCTTGCAGACCAAGAGAACTTCACAGCACTTGCGGCAGCGCTTCCAGGATCAGATGAAGAGCGGACTTCACTTCAGCAAGATTTGAGAGTTACCGAAATTTATCCACTTACCCTCTTTGCGGTGGCGGGAATGTTGTTATTCCCAGTCGCAACAGATTTGATCACTTTATTCGTTGCTTTAGAAGTGCTTTCTCTCCCTCTGTATTTACTTGCTGGTTTATCGCGCCGTCGCCGTTTGATGTCGCAAGAATCTGCACTTAAGTACTTCCTACTTGGCGCATTTTCATCTGCTTTCTTCTTGATGGGCGTTGCTTATCTGTATGGATACTCAGCATCTGTCTCATTTGCAGGCATTCAT
>CANGVO010000055.1 GCA_947457445.1 Actinomycetota bacterium
GATTTCAGTTATGTGAATTTGGCAGTTCGTGGAAAATTACTGAAGCAAGTTATTGATGATCAATTGCCAGTTGCAATTGGCTATGTCACTGGTCCTGACACCTTGTTAACTTTTCACGCTGGAGCAAATGATGCGCTACGTCCAAATTACAAACCCGAAGTAGCCCAAGCACTCTATGCCGAAGCTGTTCGTCGTGCAGCGGCAACAGGTGCAACGATTATGTTATTTACAGTTTTGGAGCGCACCGGAAATACTGGCCGTGGTTCAGATGTTTGGGCGGCGCGTTTTGGTGAATTTAACAAAATTGTTCGCCAAGTGGGCGCCGAAGTGGGAGCAATTATTGTTGATGCTAATAACGAAACTTTCTTTAGCGATAATCGTTTTCTAGCATTTGATCGCTTGCATTTGAATTCTGAAGGCCACCATCGCGTTGCGCAAGCTTTGTTAGAAAGATTGGGTTATGAATTTGATCCATCGTGGAGAACGCCTCTTCCACCTGCACCAGCCACACCTTGGATAAAGAAGCGGATTATTTCGATGATTTGGTTCTTCACATTTGCCTTACCTTGGATCTGGCGTCGCATAAGGGGCAAATCATCAGGTGATGGCAGAAGTGCCAAATATCCAACCCCTACACGCTGGCCTGTTTAGCTGTTGTCCATAATCCGATTACTTGAAGTTCACTTTAAAGAGAGATGATTAGACCATGCCTGATGCAGCGCACCTGATCGATCGTGAGATCAGTTGGCTTTCATTTAACGAGCGAGTGCTTGAACTGGCCGAGGATGAAACGATTCCGTTACTTGAGCGGGTTCGCTTCTTAACTATCTTTGCATCCAATTTAGACGAGTTTTATATGGTTCGCGTTGCATCGATTCTTGGAAAAATAGAGACTAACCCAAGTTTAGTGAACTCAGCTGGCTATTCTCCTGTAGAACTTTTGGAAGCAATCTCAATCCGCGTTAAAGAACTGACGCTTCGCCATGCCAATCTTTTTAAGAATAAAATTGCTGCCGAGTTAGAAGAACATAAGATTGAAGTTATTCATTGGGATGATCTCTCAGATGATGAACATTCCTATGTTTCTCGGATATTCAAGGATCGAATTTTTCCGGTTCTGACTCCGCTTGCCGTTGATCCTTCCCATCCTTTTCCGTACATTTCTGGACTCTCACTAAACCTGGCGGTAATTGTAAAGAACCCTAAGAGTTCCGAAGAATATTTTGCGAGAATTAAAGTTCCACCAATTCTTTCGCGTTTCGTCTCGGTCAGCCCAGCGCCACAGAGCACCCGCTTTCTGCCACTTGAAGATTTAATCTCGATTCACTTGCAGGAACTTTTCCCGGGTATGTTGATTGAAGATCACTACACATTCCGCATCACTCGAAATCAAGATATTGATCTTGATGAAGACGACTCCGAAAACTTGCTGACTTCTCTTGAGCAAGAACTCGCTCGTCGTCGCTTTGGTCCACCGGTTCGCTTGGAGATCGAAGAAGGTGTCGATGAAGAATTGCTCAAAAAACTTTGTGAGCAATTAGATATAAATCCTGCCAACGTACTTTCACTTCCTGCCCCGCTCAATCTTGTCGATTTAGCAAAGATCGCAGATTTAGATCTACCGAAATTGAAATATCCACCGTTTAGGTCTCGAACCGTGGCGTCACTGCGCGAAGTTGATTCGGAAGAGCCCGATTTATTCTTTGCAGCTATTCGTCAAGGTGAAATTCTGCTGCATCACCCATATGAGTCATTTACCTCATCAGTTGTGCAGTTTTTGCAGCATGCGGCAGAGGATCCAGCGGTCTTGGCGATCAAACAGACCTTGTATCGCACATCGGGTGACTCACCAATTATTGAGGCGCTAATTGAAGCGGCCGAATCCGGAAAGCAAGTGCTTGCCGTTATTGAGTTGCGCGCAAGATTCGATGAACAAGCAAACGTGCGCTGGGCTCGCAAACTTGAAGCTGCTGGTGTGCACGTTGTTTATGGCCTTATGGGGCTTAAAACTCACGCCAAGCTATCACTGGTTGTACGCGATGAGGCACAAGGTTTACGTCTTTACTGTCATATGGGAACCGGTAATTACAATCCCAAAACAGCACGCTTCTATGAAGATTTAGGAATCCTGAGCGCTGACCCAGTGCTTACTGAAGATTTAACAAAGCTATTTAATCAACTTTCGGGATTCGCACCGCATTCAACTTATTCACGTTTACTTGTTGCGCCTCGCAATCTGCGTGCGAGTTTGTTAGAGAAAATTGCGACTGAAACCGCCATGGCTAAAGCTGGCCGACCTTCCGGAATCCAGATAAAACTAAACTCACTACTTGACGAGGAATTTGTAGATGCTTTATATGAAGCATCCCAAGCCGGTGTAAAAGTGGACTTGGTTATTCGTGGCATTTCCTCAATCAAGCCAGGCATTCCTGGACTTTCAGAGAACGTCAGAGTTCGCTCTATTTTGGGTCGATTCCTTGAACATTCACGAATTTATCACTTTGTTAATGGAGGCGATGATGAGTATTGGATTGGAAGTGCGGATTTAATGCACCGCAATCTAGATCGTCGCGTAGAAAGTTTGGTACGTATTGAACGCCCTGCACACAAAGCTTCCTTGCAAGAAGTATTTGACTTAGCAATGAGCGATGAAACTTCAAACTGGCACCAAGATAAAGAAAAATGGATTCGTGTATCACGCAGCGCGACTGGTGAGCCACTGCAAGATCTGCAGAGCCTCTATATAAAACGCTATAAGAAAGCCCACTAATGGCTAAAGAATCCGATGCTCCACTAATACAAGCTGCTGGCGCAGTTCTATGGCGCAAATCAGATAAATCTAAATTAGAAATCGCAATCATTCACCGCCCAAGATATGACGATTGGTCTCTGCCAAAAGGAAAAGTAGAAGCCGGAGAATCACATATCTCGGCTGGTTATCGCGAAATTCAAGAAGAGACTGGATATGAATCAACTTTCGGTCCCGAAATTGGATCGGTAGTTTATAAACTCGAGGGCGCTCCAAAGGAAGTTAGATATTGGGTAGCGGCGGCAACCGTCAAAACTGGAAACCCAAACCCGCAAGAAGTGGATGAAGTTCTCTGGCTTGAACCAGAAATGGCAAAAGCGAAGTTAACTAATAAGGATGATCGTGCAATCGTTGATTACTTCTTAGAATTTGGCACAGAAACTTTTCCAATTATCTTGTTACGCCATGCCAAAGCGCTAAAGCGGACCGAATGGGATGGCGATGACGGTGATCGTCCGCTAGAACACCGCGGACAATTACAGGCCAAGCGTTTGCTACCGATCTATCTTCCATACGGGATTTCAGAGGTTCACACTTCAGATGCGCTGCGCTGCATCGAGACAGTTGATCTCATGGCGCGCTTAATAGAGAAGACACCTATCTTTTCTAGTGACTTATCCGAATACGGTTTCGCGAAAGATAAAGATGCTCCACTTGATTATGTTCAAGATTTAATGGATCGTGGAATTCCGGCAATAGTCTGCAGCCACAACCCGATTATCCCTAAGTTAGTCAAGAAACTAGTGGGAAAGAAGTATTTCAAATCAATGGACCGTGAACTAGAACCTGCTCAAGCGATTGTTCTTCATTGCCGCGGTGGAGAAGTTATAGCCTGTGATTGGATCGACGAACCAATCATTTAATTTGTTTTAACGCTCCATCCAGTCAAGCCAGCGTAAAACAATGCCTTCACGTAAGGCCCAAGGACATATTTCTAATTCATTGATCTGTAGTTTTTCCATCGCTGTGCGAGCAACGATAGCTCCGGCAACAATTTGACGGGCGCGGCTCTGCGAAACACCAGGAAGTTCGGCGCGTTCTTTATTGGTCATTTCTTGTAACTTTGGGACCATCTTATTAAGTGAATTTATTTTTAGATATTTTGTATTGTCATCAAACCAATGTTCCCCAAGGCGAGCCAGCGTTCTAAATGTCTTGCTTGTTGCGACAAAGTGATCGGCAACGTGTTCCATAATTCCATCGGGAACATGGCTCTTGATTTGTTCAGCAACATGGATTTCCAGAGATTTAATTTCTTTCGCGCTATGTGGATCAGACCCCAAGAATTCGCGGGTCAATCGTGATGCGCCAAGCGGTAAAGAAATAGTTGCTTCAGCACTTTCGTCATCGCCAACTGCAATTTCTAGCGACCCACCTCCGATATCTAAAACAAGTAATCGACCGCTTGACCAACCTAGCCAACGACGCACTGCCAGAAAAGTCATGCGGGCTTCATCATCTCCCGATAAAACCTGCAGATCGATTTCAAATTTCTTATTTATCTGCGCGAGAATTTCTTTTCCATTTTTCGCATCTCTAATCGCAGAAGTTGCAAAGGCAAGGATTTCTTCTGTTTCAAAATCACGTGCATGCGAAATCGCATCAGCAATTGCGGTTTCTAGAAGCTCAACACCTTCGGCAGTTATTTCACCTTCTTTATTTAAATATTCATGAAGACGAAGTTCTACTTTTTGATTGGTCGCCGGGCTTGGTCGTGCGCCTGGATGCGCATCTACGACTTGGAGGTGGACGGTGTTTGACCCCACATCCAAAACACCCAATCGCATGCGGCAAACCTACCTGTTTGTCCTGCATACGCCCTTGATTTTTACATTACGCCGTTAACTGCCATAATTGCGCTTCGTTGCTCACAAGGCAGCAGGCCTCTCTAGCTCAGTGGTAGAGCAGCGCACTTGTAATGCGCAGGTCGTCAGTTCAATCCTGACGGGGGGCTCCAGAATTTAACCCGACGGAGAAGGGGCAACGATGAAAGATTATTCGTTTCCTCACGATCGATTCGATGACTTGCTGGCTGCAAATGCCGAATATATAAAGTCATTTAAATATTCCGAATTATCAGGCAGAGCGGCTAAAGGTTTAGCGATCGTTACCTGCATGGATTCGCGCATCAACCCACTTTCAGTTGTTGGTATGCAATCAGGTGATGCCAAGATTTTGCGTAACGCAGGTGCACGCGTTACAGAAGACGTTATTCGTACTTTGGTACTAGCAACATACCTATTAAATGTGGATCGTATTTTGGTGATGCCACACACCGACTGTGCCATGGCTCGTGGAGACGAAGCAGATATCCACGCGTTAATTGATGAGAAATTCGGAGTAGATACACGATCACTTGAATTTCGTACAACGCGTGATCAAAAAGCGGCACTGAACATTGACGTTAATCGCATTCGTGCTTATCCATTATTGCGCGAAGGCGTAACCGTTGCTGGTGCGATTTACGACGTTAAGACCGGAACTATTCAGCCGGTTGATTGCTAACTCGCCTGATCGGCATTTTCGTAACTGGATAATTTAAATCAGTTAAGAATTGATGCACTAGAGCGCTAAATAAAGCTGGTTTTTCTTTTGGTGCAATATGTGAGGTTCCCGGAATAATCGCGAGTTGGCTCAGCTCGATTGCGCGAAACATCGAAAGTGTGTGCTCGTGCGAGATAACGTCATCATCGCCCGCAATTATCAATGTGGGACACTCGATTTTTGCTAAATCTTCCAATGCAATTTCTGGTTCGCTATCCCAAATCTTCAACATTTTCTTAATTTTTTCAACCAAGGTGTGCGGTGCATCGGGTGAAGTTATTGCGTATTCAGCCTTATCTTCATCACTTGGTTCTTCAAAAGGTAGCTCGATGACTGTTCCCGAGTGATGATAATTAGCGCCGATTAACACCAGCGATTTAACAAGATCAGGGCGGGCGATCGCGATAGACATCGCAATAATCCCGCCATCTGACCAACCAATTAAATGTGCAGGCTCTTTAACCACATCTTCCAAATAGGCAATCGCTTCACGGATTTGGAATTTAAAGTGAAAAGATTCTGATTGATCTGCGGTAAACCCATGACCTGTTCGATCGTAGGCAAATAAATGAAAATCTGGTTCTAGATCAGGAGCCAGAACATAATCCCAATGAGATGTCTGACTCAACCCGCCGTGCAAAAGCACAACCGCTTCGCCATTGTTTTCCCATTCGTAGGAATAGACCTGGTGCCCGCGCAGATCAATGTATTGCGGCATTTACTTACTGGCTATCCATAATGTGGCGATTGCCGCGGTCGAAAGTTAAGTAGTTCCAAGTCCAATCAGCGATGGTGCCGATTTTGTTGCGGCCACCAAGTAAGTAGAACAAATGCAGCCACAACCAGGCATACCAAGCAGGAATACCGGCGATCTGAATCCCTTTAAATTGCACAATTGCTTTGTGTCGTCCGATTGTTGCCATTGAACCTTTATCGAGATATTTGAAATCTTGTAAATCTTGTCCGCGACTGGCACGCATAATTTGTTTAGCGACCCAACGACCTTGCTGCATTGCAACAGGTGCAACCATTGGCAAGAATTTTCCGTCATTTCCCTTAGCACTTGAGATATCGCCAATTGCCCAAACGTGTGGATAATGATTCACCCGCAAATTTTGTTCGACACTGACGCGAGTTCCTTCAAGTGGCAAGTTAAGGAGCGCACCTGTTGGTTCTCCTTTAACTCCGGCTGCCCAAATAGTTACTTCAGATGGCAC
>CANGVO010000056.1 GCA_947457445.1 Actinomycetota bacterium
ATTCCTAGACCTAAGAAAAGTTGATGGGCATTTGTACTTCCCAAAACCGGAAAGAAAATAAAGACATCTTGTGGAATGAAAATATAAGAACCTATTAAAGTTATTGTGCCAAGAGCTGACAATAGAAAGAGAATTGCCACTTGACGTTCCGCCTTAGCGGCAGCTTTAGGATCTGTATCGGCGCGACGATGAACGTGCGCGGGCAAACCTGGATCTTTGATAGCTTCGATTTCGTTAGACATGATTAATCTATCTCGCCTTCATCGCTAGCCAGACTGCAACACCAACAAGCAGTCCGAGTCCAAGTGTCCAAACCAATAAACCTTCTGTAACAGGACCAACTCGGCCAAGCGCAGCGCCACCTAATTGTGGTTCCGCCTCTACTGACTTAATCCATTTAATAATTGAAAGCTTTTCTTCAGGAGTAATTGTCTTATCCGAAAACACTGGCATTGATTGTGGTCCTGTAACCATTGCTTCATAAATATGACGCGGTAGCACGCCCATTAAAGTTGGCGCATATTTCCCTTGTGTAAGTGCTCCGCCTTGTGCTGCAAAGTTATGGCACATCGCGCAGTTGGTGCGGAAGAGTTCGCCACCTTCGGCAGTTGAACCGTCTCGTTCATAATTGAGTTGTGATTCGCCAGGAATTTCTGGACCAGGTGCAAGTGATGCAACGTAAGCAACTAAAGCTTCAATTTGCTTTTCACTATAGACAGGATCTTTGCGCATAGCCTGAACGCTCATATCAGCCATTGGCATACGTCCAGTTGCGACTTGGAAATCAACGGATGCGGCGCCGACGCCAATTAAAGAGGGAGCAACACCTCCACCTTCCGCGTTGATTCCGTGGCATGAGGAACAACCCTTAAGGAAAAGTTGCTTACCTTCTTCAATCAACGCGCTTCTTTCAGCCGCGGTTATGGGATCACTCGTTGCCGCTCCTGCGACCGAAAAAGTTGTGCCAATTGATAACAGGGCAAGAACCATCAGAAGTGGTGCTACTGAGCGATGTCTGCGAAATTGAGAGAGACGCTTCAAAATAATTTCCGTTTCTTCTTTGTAGGTTCTTATTTAATTAAGTAGATGGCAGAAAAGAGTGCGATCCAAACAACATCCACGAAGTGCCAGTAGTACGAGACAACGATTGCAGTTGTTGCTTGGTTATGAGTAAAACGTCGTGCCTTGGCCACGCGAACCAATACGATCAAGAACGCAATCAAGCCACCGGTTACGTGCAGCCCGTGGAATCCAGTTGTCATATAGAAAACAGATCCGTATGCATTTGATGAAAGAGTCAGGCCCTCAACAGTTAATTCGGCATACTCGTAAATTTGGCCGGCGATAAAGAAAGCGCCCATTAAAAACGTTAGTGAGAACCATTCACGCATTCCCCAAGATTTAAAGTTAAAGATCGATCCTGTTCGTTTTGCTTGGAAGCGTTCTGCGGCAAAAACGCCGAACTGACATGTAACCGATGAAAGAACTAGGACCGTTGTATTGACTGCAGCAAATGGAATATTGAGCATCTCGGTTGATTCGAGCCAAACTTCAGGTCCCTGCACTGCTCGAGTTGTGAAATACATTGCGAATAGCGCAGCAAAGAACATCAACTCGCTGGAAAGCCAAACGATAGTTCCAACGGCCACCAGATTTGGACGAGTGATTTTGTGAGGGGCTGCGATCGTTGAGCTAGTCATGAGGGCAAGTATCCCTGAAAGTGCGCTTACCTACCTATTTAGGAGGCAAATTCAGCGAGTGAAATTCGCCCCATTTGCGTGAAACGGATCACCTAAAAATCTGAGGCAAATCAGTACCTGCAACCTTGGCTCTTCTGATTACACTTAGCGCCATGACCACCGCCGCAAAGCCGATAATCATCGTTTACTCAGATGATTCGTCAGTTCGTTCTGCCATCGTGGCAGCCCTCGGAAAGCGCGTTGCCGCAGATATGCCAGAACACCAAATTCAAGAATTCGCTACTGGTCCAGCTCTTCGAGCATTTGTAGACCGAAAAAGTGCCTCCGGCGCCTTAAGGGCAGATTTGTTTATTCTCGATGGCGAGGCAGTTCCCGAGGGTGGCATGGGTATTGCGCGTCAACTCAAGGACGAGGTTTTCAACTGTCCTCCAGTTTTGTTAATTACTGGTCGACGCGAAGATGCATGGCTAGCAGCATGGTCGCGTGCCGAAGCAAGTGTTATTCATCCAATCGACCCATTTACTTTGGCAAATACCGTCGCTGATTTATTGCGCACCCAAACAACCGCGTCAATTCGCTAACGCCAGGTCGATGTAATGAGCTCTCTTGACTGGGATGCTGCTATCTCGAAAATGGAAAGTGGATTGGATCTCACGGCTGAAGAATCACAATTTTTTATGCAAGAAGTTTTGGAAGATCGCTCCGAAAAAGAAACTCTAAAGAAATTTCTTTTAGCGCTTAAGAATAAAGGCGAGACGCCCGAAGAAGTTGGCGCCCTGGTAAATCAGATGTACCGGCACTGTGCCCCTATATCTATTAGTGCGAGATCAGTTGACACCGTTGGAACCGGTGGAGACGGTGCTCATACGATAAACATTTCAACGACTGCGGCAATTATTGCGGCAGCATCTGGATCTCGAGTTGTTAAGCACGGCAATCGCGCCGCCTCATCGAAATCTGGTGCGGCTGATTTACTCGAAGCCCTTGGTGTAGCAATCAACCTAAACGGAGACCAGATAGCTAAGACTGTTGAAGAGTTAGGCATCGGATTTTGTTTCGCGCCGGTTTTTCATCCCGCTATGCGATTTGCAGCACCGGCCCGAAAAGAACTGGCCACGGCGACGGTCTTTAATATTTTGGGTCCGCTTGCCAACCCTGCGCGACCAAAAGCTGCGGCGATAGGCGTAGCAAATGATCGTATGCACCTCGTAATGGCTCAAGTTTTATCTGATCGCGGTGTAAGTGGCTTTGTATTCCGAGGCGATGATGGGCTGGACGAAATAACTCTTGCGACGTCAACTTCAGTGCTAACAATTGGTCGCGGTGAAATTACAAGTGATCGAATTGACGCAAAAGATTTCGGATTAGCAAATGCTCCAATCGAAGATTTGGTTGGGGGAGATGCAACGGAGAATGCGCAGATCACGAAAGCGATTTTCGCGGGCGAAAAGGGTGCGCCTCGAGATGCCGTACTTCTAAATGCCGCCGCAGCTATAGCTGCCTTTGACGGCGAAGAAGATTTAGGGATTCACGAAAGAATGAGCAGATCATTAACTAAAGCAATTACCGCAGTCGATTCTGGTGCCGCGACAAAACTCTTGGATAAGTGGGCGAAGTTAACCCAGGAGATCGTCAACAATTAATCCAAGGCACGTCTTGCTCTTTTGCGTTTGAAGTTCAAGAGTTCGTGCAGCGTCCCAACATCGAAAGTTCCCAACCTTTCAAAAATTCCGTGCAATACATCAACGGTTGCGCGCGCGTCATCCAGAGCTCGGTGGTTGGGTGAAGTCTCAGCCCCAAAAAAGGTTGCCAATGTAGAGAGCTTGCAATTGGGCACTTCATCTCGATCGAGAACACTTCTGGCAATCCGAACAGTGTCTAGAACCGGATATTTCGGCCACGGATATTGGTGTTGTATGGCGGCAGCTTTAAGAAAACCTAAATCAAATGGCGCGTTGTGAGCCACCAGCACTGTTTCTTTGTGTGAGCCCAAAAACTCTAGAAAGTCAGGTAATACGGAATTTATTGTTGGCGCATCTTCCAGCATTTCATCGGTAATCCCTGTAAGTGAAGTTATGAAATCCGATAAACCATGTTGGGGATTTACGAAGGTTTGGAATTCTCCAATAATTTCTCCGCCTCGAACTTTAACCGCGCCTATTTCAGTAATTGCCGCGCCAGTGGAGGGCGCGGCTCCAGAGGTTTCTAAGTCCAAGATTACAAAGACGACTTCATGCAATGGGCGATGATCAGAGATTTGGCTAGTCTCTACCGCTTCTTCACTCATAATTCACTAGCGTATTGCAGAACTCAGACATCGTCCTTGAGTAACATATATAAATGGGCTTAGAAGGTGCACCGCAAGAAGCGATCACTTCGTGGTCAGCAACCGGAAGCGGCGAAAACTCAAAGATTGGGATCGTGCTTGTGCACGGATTTACAAGCACTCCTTCGGTTATGCGTCCTTGGGCGCAGTTTCTAAATAGCCACGGCTTCTCAGTTCGAGTCCCTTTGCTGCCCGGTCACGGAACTTCCGTAGATGATCTTGAAGCCGTCTCGTGGCAGCAGTGGCCAACAGAAATTGAAACTCATTTAAATCAATTACTTCTTGATTGCGAAAAGGTCTTTCTTTGCGGATTTTCTATGGGGGGAGCGGCGTCGCTTCATGTAGCAGCCCGCTACCAATCAGAGTTAACCGGAATCATTTTGGTTAACCCCATGATTCATCGCGAGGGCGTGTGGCCAACCGCGGTTAAATTTGCCGCTCGATTTGTGAAAAGTTTTGGGACTAGCGGGTCCGATATAAAAAGCAAGGATGTTGTTCAGTGGAAATATGATCGAACTCCAATGCGCGCGGCACATCAGCTTTTAATTCTGCTGGAAAATACTCGCAAGATTCTCCCCACGATCAAGACGCCAACGATTCTCTTCCGCAGCGAAATTGATCACACCCTTCCGGCTACAAATGCACGAATTATTCTCAACCGAATTGCTTCCAAACATAAAGAAGAGGTAATCCTTAGCAATAGCTTCCATGTTGCGCCGTTAGACCATGATCAAGAGCAACTATTTGCAGACTCTCTTAACTTTATAAGAGAGTTTAGTTAGTCTCCTCAAATGGCCAATCATGGAATTGGGGAAGGCGTTGAAGAAGCGCTTCAGAAAATCAAAGATGTAGACAAATCTGGCTACGAACTTAATTCTGTTCTCTCTTTGACAGATAATTTAGAGGTTAATCACAAACCTGGACCATTATCTGGTGTGCCGATATTGATTAAGGACAACATTGAAGCGATTGGACTTCCCGCCACCGCAGGATCATTAGCACTATCTGGTCGCACCGTTGAACGTGATTCGACAATTGCGAAAAGATTGCGCGACGCTGGGGCAACAATTATTGGTTCAACAAATCTGTCGGAATGGGCGAATATCCGCTCACAAAAATCTACGAGTGGATGGTCAGCCGTTGGTGGGTTAACCGCAAATCCTTGGAAACATGAGCGCAGCGCTGGTGGCTCATCTTCAGGTTCTGGCGCTGCCGTAGCGGCAAACATCGTTTCCATGGCGGTCGGAAGTGAAACCGATGGCTCAATAATCTGTCCGGCTTCGTTAAATGGCTGTGTTGGAATAAAACCAACAGTTGGA
This sequence comes from Actinomycetota bacterium, assembly GCA_947457445.1. Classification (GTDB taxonomy): domain Bacteria; phylum Actinomycetota; class Actinomycetes; order Nanopelagicales; family Nanopelagicaceae; genus Planktophila. The sequence goes on from CANGVO010000056.1 coordinate 5,346, forward strand.
TCTATTCCGCGTGATGCGATGGTTCCAATTAGTGCAAGCCAAGATACTCCGGGGCCAATGACTCAGACAGTCGTACAGAGCGCATTGTTGCTTGATGTTCTAACTAATAGAAATGAATACGTGAAGTCGGCTGGAGAGAATTTTTCACTAAAGTTCGGTTTTGTTACGGATTGGATTACACAGGACGACGGGACAAATGAACTCTTAACTGACCTGGTTAGCAAACTTTCCAAAGCCAACATTTCAATAAGCGAATTATCACTTCCCGAACCCTCTGAGAAAGATGGCGAGGATGAATTCAAAGTTTTGTTACATGAATTAAATGATGACTTAGCAAATTATTTGAAAAACCGGCCAGGTTTAGGAGTTCGCAATCTTGCGGAAGTTGTTGAATTTAACCTTAAGAATAAAGATTCCGAGATGCGGTATTTCGCTCAGGAATATTTCGATCAGGCACTTGAATTGGGCGGTAGAAATTCCAGTTATCAGAAACTGCGCCAATCAAATCTGGACTGGGCTCAGAATAAAGTTCTTAATCCGGCCTTTGAAAACTTTGACATTTTGCTTGGAGCGACCTATTCACCTGCCTGGGTCAGCAACCTGGGTGGAGGAGATGACTACAGTTCGGCATCTTGGATTTCTATGGCTCCAGCGATCGCAGGGACGCCAATCGGCTGCCTTCCGATGGGAATCGTTGACGGCTTACCTGTAGGGGTTGGTGTCGTCTCTCGATCTAATCAAGAAAATTTGTTGATTAATGCGATGTCAACAATAGAACGGGTACTTGGACTCGGAATTCTGCAACCTTTATTTGCCAAGAATTAACCAAGCATTTCTTAACGTTTTATTTTCTCACCCCAGAACTTAACCGGCTAGACGTCTAACGCTAATAACTTGCGCACGTGAGAAACTCTCACCCCATTTGTGGGAACGCAAGATTGGTCTCTAATGAAAACTAGATTTAAAGTTGGAGCTGCTGTTGCTGTAGTAGCAGTTGCTGTCTCAGGAGGCGTTGCATATTCAGCGTCGATTAAGCCAAATTACATATTACCTGTCGGCTCTGGTGTTGAAATCAAGCCAATTGCTTACACAGCCGACAAAATTACTAACACAATTGTTCGCGGAGTTCCAGATGGCATGGGAGCGTACAAGAATGCTGCTGGGGACGTAA
>CANGVO010000057.1 GCA_947457445.1 Actinomycetota bacterium
CTTGATTTCGATCAGATTGAACGCACTATTGCGGCAGGGGCTCCACAACAAGAGTCATGGCGCATGGCCTTTGGTTTGATGGTAACAATTGTTTGGTTGTACATGGAAGTTTTGAGATTGCTTTCAATTCTTCGCAACAACGACTAAAGAAATTTGTTAACGGGATTGCCCGAGATGCGAAGGTCGCGTCTCGGGCAATTTTGTTGCTGCGATTAAAGCAACAAACATAAGCGCCGCACTAACTGCAATTGCTGGACGGAAGCCGTAATGATCGGCGATAAAACCCAATGCAATTGGGGCAACCATGGCTCCGGCATCTCCTGACATCTGGAATAACGCGATGACTTGCCCGCCTTTACCTTTCATAACATCGCCGACAATCGCAGATGGCGTTGTGGATAGAAAGGCTGCTCCAACGCCTGATACCGCCATTGAAATTAAGAACATCCATGGTTGATAGGTGAAGATCAAGATAACAACCGAAACTGTAACTAAGGAGGATCCAATCAGGGCTGAGTACTTTCGACCATTTTTATCAGAGAGGCTTCCTGCTTTTAACAAGAGAATTCCTTGGACGATAGATGCGATGGTAAATCCAACGCCAAGGAAGCTTGCTGTTGATTTCAAATCTTCGACCATGAAGAGAGGCAGGATTGAACGGCTCATTCCGAAGAATATGGATGCGCTGCAGAATGAGATAACTAGTGCGATTAGGTAAGGCTTACTAGATAGCGCATCACGAAGAGAAGTTTTCTCCTTGGTGTTTTTCTCGGTTGGCCGAGCAGCAAGTGCAGAATTTCTCAGAAGAAATCCACCCGCAGCACTTGAGATAACTAACATGAATGCGTAGATAAGAAGTGGTGCACGAAGAGAGATCGCAGTTAGGAATCCACCGATAACTGGGCCAGCCATCATGCCCAGCAAGAAACTTCCGTTGTAAAGAGATTGTGCACGCGCACGTCTTGTGTCATCAACTGCGCGCAGAATTATTGAACCAGCTGCGACTGAGAACATTGATGAGCCAAGCCCGCCAGCAGCGCGATAGATCAACAATTGTTCGTAGTTTTGAGCAAGAGCTGCGGCGAATGAAGAGATTGCAACAAAGCCAACACCGGTTGTGTAAACAATTCTTTCGCCAAATTTATCAACCAACTTTCCAGCAAATAAACCGCTGGCAAACCTTGCGAGTGCAAATGAAGAGATGATCAAGCCGACTTGAGCGTTATTTACGCCAAAAGATTTTGCAAACAATGGAATAGTCGGCGCGATGATTCCGAAGCCAACTGCAACAAAGAAAGAGGCAAAGACAAGAACACCAACCTCTCGCGGAAATTCTGCGAAAGGATTGGTGAACTTAGTCTTTAACTTCAATTGGATTTAACCGAGCGACTCGCCTGCAGATTCTTCGCGCGCTGCTGCGTAATCTTTATTGGTACGTAGCGGTGTTTCACGAAGGAATAAAGCAAGTAGGAATCCAGCCGCTGTGATTGGCGCCGCTGTAAGGAAAACTATATGGAAAGAACTTACGAAGGCATCCAGCGCCGTTGTTTGAATAACGGGCGGCAAAGTTTGCAGAACCGCAGTGTTGCTCTGAATTCCTTCCAACTTAGACGCATCAAATCCTGCAACTGCTTCAGGGTTGGTCGTTGCCAACTTATTGAAGTTTTCGGTGAGGTAATGCCCTAAGCGATTAGTAAGAATCGTTCCGAAAATTGCTGTTCCGAATACGCTACCAAGTGAACGGAAGAAGGTATTTGAGCTTGTGGCAACTCCCATATCTTTAAAGTCAACTGAGTTCTGAAGCGCAATAACAATGGTCTGCATTGAAAGACCAAGGCCGGCACCAACCAATATTGCATAGATCGATAACTGCCAGAAAGGTGTCTGCGTATCTAGGGTTGTCATCAGCAAGATTCCAACGGTCATAACTGCAGTTCCAATAATTGGGAAGCGCTTGTAATGACCATGCTTGGTGATTGCTTTACCACTGTAAATAGAGGTTGAAACAATTCCGAGCATAAATGGAATTAACTTTAAGCCTGCTTCGGTTGCGGTATCGCCTTTAACAACTTGAAGGTATAGCGGCAACATAACGATTGCACCGAACATACCCGCACCGATAATGAAACCGAGCGCAGATGTGAGAGAAAACGTATGGTTCTTAAAGAGTGATAATGGCAAGATTGGTTCAACCGCTTTGCCTTCCCAATAAAGAAAAATAAAGGTAAGTGCGATACCAGCCAAGAGAAATTCAAGCGTTGTCGAGTTCCCCCATCCGCGTTCTGGGCCGTAAATAGATACGGCGAGCAAAGTTGAGCAAACCGCAGCGACCATTAAAACGGCGCCAAGATAATCAATCTTATGATCACGCTTTACTTTAGGAATATGTAGAACCGCAGAAGTAATCGCAAGTGCTGCGATACCAAAAGGAATGTTTATGTAGAAAATCCAACGCCATCCGGTTACGCCAAGAATAGTCGCGTGATCTGAGAAGAAGCCACCGAGCAAAGGACCGGCTACTGAAGATAATCCCCAGACGGCACCGAAGTAACCCTGATAACGACCACGTTCGCGCGGAGGAACGATGTCACCGATGATTACGAAGGTGAGCGCCATGAGTCCGCCTGCACCTAAGCCTTGAATAGCGCGAGTACCAATTAGCTGTGCCATGTTTTGAGATGCACCAGCTAGTAATGAACCAATTAAGAATGTAACAATCGCAAATTGGAAAACAACGCGTCGCCCATAAATATCTGAAATCTTTCCGTACAACGGCGTAGATGCCGTTGATGTAAGTAGGTAAGCAGTCACAACCCAGGTGTAATGATTAAGGCCGTTGAAATCTTCGACAATGCTCTTTAGCGCAGTTGAAACAATGGTTTGATCTAGGGCTGCCAAAAGCATGCCGGTCATAAGACCGCCAAGGATGACCATAATCTCTTTATGTGTGTGCTCTTTTACTGGACCATGACTGGACATTGATGCCTCTTTCAAAAACGCTGATTTTGCGGATTTATTTAATGTTGCAATAGCGGTAAGTTTACTCCGTGAAATCTGTTATCGCTGAAGACTTAGTAAAAACTTATCGCAATGGCGCAGTACGTGCCTTAGATCACCTATCACTCGATGTTGAAGAAGGCACTGTATTAAGCGTGCTTGGACCAAATGGTGCTGGCAAGACAACATGTGTGCGTATCTTGGCAACTTTATTGCGTCCAGATTCTGGCCGCGCGATGGTTGGCGGCATTGATGTAATTAAGCATCCCGAGAAAGTTCGAGAAGTAATTGGATTATCAGGACAATACGCGGCTGTTGATGAGATTTTAACTGGCTGGGATAACTTGGTGATGTTCGGTCAGCTTTATCACCTTGGTAAAAAACAAGCGATAGCGCGAGCGGATGAACTGCTTGAACGATTTTCATTAACTGAAAGCGCAAAGCGCCCTATCAAGACTTATTCAGGTGGAATGCGTCGTCGCCTTGATTTAGCGGCATCGTTAATTGTTAAGCCAAAAGTACTTTTCTTAGATGAGCCAACCACAGGGCTTGATCCACGTGGACGCCAAGAAATGTGGAGCGTAATTGAAGAGCTAGTAAAAGGTGGAGTTACTTTGCTACTTACTACTCAATACCTTGAAGAAGCCGATCAATTGGCTGATGAGATTGCAGTTATCGATCACGGAAAAGTTATTGCACGTGGAACTTCTGATGCGCTCAAAAAGCAAGTTGGCGGAGAGCGTTTAGAAATTGTGGTTGAAGCACATAATGTTTCCAAAACTATGGAAATAGTTGCAAGCATCAGCGGAAATAAAGCAACACTTGATGAAGGCTTACGAATGATTTCAGCCCCAGTTTCAACCGGTGCAACTGCGCTAATTGACACACTTCGTTCATTAGATACCGAAGGAATCCATCCACTTGATGTAGGTCTAAAGCGCCCATCACTTGACGATGTTTTCCTTTCTCTTACTGGCCACGCAGCTGAGGAGAAGACAACGGAAGAAGAAGTCCCATCAGGACGTAGAAAGAAGGCGAAGAAATGAGCGCTTTCAAAGATACGATGGTGATCACGCAACGACAATTACGTTTGCTAACACGTGTTCCCGAAGTTTTAATCTTCTCAACAATTCAGCCAGTTATGTTTGTTCTCTTGTTCCGTTACGTATTCGGTGGATCAATCGATACTGGTCAACCGGGTGGATATGTTCAACTCTTAATGCCCGGAATCTTCGTGCAGACAGTTGCATTTACATTGGCAGGAACCGCATCGGGACTTGCTGAAGATCTTAAGAAAGGCTTGATCGATCGCTTTAGATCTTTGCCAATCTCTCAATCAGCGCTCGTTATTGGTCGCACACTTGGGGATTCCCTACTTAATATCGTAGTTCTGGCGGTCATGGGTATCGCTGGATACATCGTTGGATGGCGACCATCATCAGGTGTAATTAATGTGGCAATCGGATTTATCTTCCTATTGTTATTTGGTTACGCACTTTCTTGGGTTGGCATCTATGTTGGACTTTCTGCATCCGATGCGCGCGTTGTACAAAATGTAAGTTTTATAATCACTTTCCCACTCACATTCTTATCAAATGCTTTCGCACCTACTACCGGAATGCCACGGGCACTGCAGTACTTTGCCGAATGGAATCCAGTGTCAACGATGGTGGCTGCATGTCGCGAGCTCTTCGGATTGGAGAATCAATTCGGCGCAACTGCTGGATCATTCCCGAGTGAAAATCCGCTTCTTACCTCATTTATCTATATGCTGATTATCATGGCGATATTTATTCCACTGAGCGTAAATAAATATAAGCGCGCTGCAGATTAAATAAATAACTAGTGTGATTCGCGAGAGATATGTTCTCCGCTGGATCCAACTAAGAAATCTAAGTCGCAACCAGTATCGGCCTGCATTACATGGTCGATATAAAGTTTCTGCCAGCCACGATCAGGCTTTGCAAAGCCATCAACGGTTGCAGCGCTTTGTTTGCGTGCTGCAAGTTCGGCATCCGAGATATCAATATTTAATGTACGCGCTTCAACATCCAAAGTTATGTAATCACCAGTTTGAACAAGTCCAAGTGGACCACCTGCTGCAGCTTCAGGTGCAACATGTAGAACAACGGTGCCGTATGCGGTTCCACTCATGCGACCATCGCAGATGCGCACCATGTCGCGCACGCCTTTGTCGAGCATCTTTTGTGGCATTGGCATATTTGAAACTTCTGGCATTCCGGGATAACCCTTGGGGCCACAACCGCGCAAGATAAGAACAGAATTTTCATCAACATCCAGATCTGGATCATTAATGCGAGCCTTGAAATCTTCAATGCTGTCAAAGACCAGTGCCTTACCGCGATGCTTTAATAAGTTAGGACTTGCGGCCGCTGGTTTAATGACGGCACCCAACGGAGCTAAATTGCCGCGTAGCACCACAATGCCTGCACTTGGCTGCAGTGGTTCTTTACGTGTGCGAATAACATCTGTGTCATAAATTTCGGCATCAGATAAACCTTTAACTAAAGGTGTGCCCAGCACTGTAATTGCCTTTGGATCAAGCAAATCTTCAAGTTCCTTAAGGACTGCGCGCACGCCCCCTGCACGATGGAGATCTTCCATCAAATACTTTCCTGCGGGCTGCAAATTAACTAATAGCGGAACGCTAGAACCCGTGCGATCAAAGTCATCAAGAGTCAGATCAATTCCCAAGCGGCCGGCGATTGCAAGCAAGTGAACGACTGCATTTGTTGAGCCGCCGATTCCAGCCAACGCAACGATGGCATTTAGGAAAGAACCTTTGACCATGATGTCACTTGGCTTCAGACCTTCATGAACCATTTCAACTATACGACGTCCTGATTCTTGTGAATATTGAAGCAAGCGACTATCCGGCGCTGGCGTGCCAGCGATACCAGGAATAACCATGCCAAGTGCTTCAGCCATAATTCCCATGGTCGAGGCAGTGCCCATAGTGTTGCAATGCCCGCGACTGCGAATCATTGCCGATTCAGAATCTAAAAACTTTGCCTCGCTAATTTTTTTAGCGCGAACTTCTTCGCTTAATCTCCAGACATCTGTGCCACACCCGAGTGGTGTTCCTTGGAAAGTTCCGGTCAACATTGGCCCGCCAGGAACTACAATCGCTGGGATATCAACAGAGGAAGCCGCCATTAATAAAGATGGAATTGTTTTGTCGCAGCCACCAAGTAATACGACGCCATCTATTGGATTAGCGCGGATCATTTCCTCCGTTGCCATGGCAGCCATATTGCGCCACAACATCGCGGTAGGGCGAACCTGAGTTTCGCCAAGTGAAACAGCCGGCATATTTAATGGAACACCGCCAGCTTCCCAAATACCATTCTTTACATGCTCCATAACTTCATTTAAATGGGAGTTGCAAGGAGTTAGATCTGAAGCGGTATTGGCAATGGCAATGTGAGGGCGACCATCAAAGGCATCATTCGGCAGTCCGCGACGCATCCA
>CANGVO010000058.1 GCA_947457445.1 Actinomycetota bacterium
GATCTTGCTCAGTTAATTCACGATCTTAAGAATGCCAACAAAAATGCACGCATTCACGTGAAATTAGTTGCTGAGGTCGGTGTTGGAACAGTTGCCGCCGGTGTATCTAAAGCGCATGCCGACGTTGTTTTGATCTCTGGTCATGATGGTGGAACAGGTGCTTCACCGCTAACTTCACTTAAGCACGCGGGTGCACCATGGGAGCTAGGTTTGGCTGAGACGCAACAAACTCTTCTTCTTAATGGACTACGCGATCGCATCGTTGTTCAAGCAGATGGTCAGTTAAAAACTGGACGCGACGTAGTTATTGCAGCGCTACTGGGCGCAGAAGAATATGGCTTTGCAACCGCGCCACTGGTTGTTTCTGGTTGCGTAATGATGCGCGTCTGCCACTTGGATACTTGTCCGGTCGGAGTTGCGACGCAGAATCCTGAACTTCGTAAACGATTTACTGGAAAGCCCGAGTTCGTTGAAACTTTCTTCGAATACATCGCTGAAGAAGTACGCGAAATTCTAGCCAAACTTGGATTTAAGACTCTGCAAGAAGCGATCGGACATGTCGAGTATCTGGATACTCGCGATGCGGTCAACCACTGGAAAGCCAGCGGTCTAGATCTAGCACCACTTTTGGTGCGGCCTGATGTTGATTCGCCACTACACCGCACCACAGTTCAAGATCACGGTCTTGCAAATGCGCTCGACAATAAATTGATTGAACTCGCTGCAGTCGCTCTGGATAAAAGAGAGCCTGTTCGCATTGATCTTCCTGTAAGAAATGTAAACCGCACTGTTGGAACAATGTTAGGTGCAGAGGTAACTCGTCGTTATGGAGCAGAGGGCCTTCCAACTGGAACCATTGATGTAACTCTTCATGGATCTGCTGGTCAGTCACTTGGCGCTTTCTTGCCAAGTGGAGTGACAGTTCGTCTTTATGGAGATAGCAACGATTATGTTGGCAAAGGAATTTCTGGCGGACGAGTAGTTGTACGCCCAGATGAGCGAGCAGTTTTTGCTTCGAATGAGAATGTAATTGCTGGAAATGTGATTGGTTACGGTGCAACTTCCGGAGAAATATTTATTCGTGGTTTAGTTGGTGAGCGTTTCTGTGTTCGAAACTCTGGAGCTACTGCCGTTGTCGAAGGTATTGGTGATCACGGTTGTGAATATATGACCGGCGGCGCCGTAGTTGTTCTAGGCCGCACTGGCCGCAACTTCGCAGCAGGCATGTCTGGTGGTCGAGCTTTTGTTTTAGATTTAAATCCGGCACTTGTTAACTCTGAAATGGTTGATATTTTGGCAGTGCCAGAAGATCAAAAAGAAACTCTCAAAGCGCTAGTTTCGGCATTCCATGCTGATACCGGTTCTGAAATAGCTCAAGAGTTGCTCAAGGATTGGTCTGCATCTCTCAACCGATTCTCTTTAGTTATGCCGCGAGACTATGCGCGAGTATTGGCAGCAATTGAACGAGCGACTAAAGATGGCCTGCCAGTTGATCAATATGTAATGGAGGTGGCAACAAATGGCTGATCCAAGAGGATTTCTAACCACTCCACGCGAGTTACCAAAGCGTCGACCAATAGATGTGCGAATTTTAGATTGGCACGAAGTTTATGAACCGCAAAGTCTTGACCATCTGCAGAAACAAGCTGGACGTTGCATGGATTGCGGAATTCCTTTCTGTCATCAGGGTTGTCCGCTTGGTAATTTAATTCCTGAATGGAATGACTTGATGTGGCGCGGTGATAAAGAAGAAGCAATCGCGCGCTTGCACGCAACTAATAACTTCCCGGAATTTACTGGTCGTCTCTGCCCAGCACCCTGTGAAACTGCTTGTGTTATCGGCATCAACGCTGATGCAGTAACAATCAAACAGGTTGAACTTCGTACGATTGAAGAAGCCTTTGGTGCGGGAAATGTAAAACCTTTACCTCCAGATCGCTTGACTGGAAAAACTGTTGCCGTAATTGGATCTGGGCCAGCTGGCTTAGCAGCGGCGCAACAATTGACTCGAGCCGGACATACTGTGGCAGTTTTCGAACGTGCCGACAAAATTGGCGGACTTCTTCGCTACGGAATTCCTGAATTTAAAATGGAGAAGAACGTTCTTGATCGACGTCTGGCACAGATGGAAAAGGAAGGAACTCGTTTCCGTCCAAGCGTAAATGTAGGCGTGGAATTAACTGGGGCTGATTTGCGTAAGAAATATGACGCAATAGTTTTGGCAATAGGTGCAACACAGTGGAGAGATTTGCCAATTAAGGGCAGGGAAAACAAAGGTGTCTATCAGGCGATGGAGTTCTTGCCTTGGGGAAATAAACAAGCACTTGGTGAAGTAACAAATCCAGAAATCAATGTTGCCGGCAAGCATGTAGTAATTCTTGGCGGGGGAGATACCGGAGCAGATTGTCTTGGTACATCTATTCGCCAAGGTGCTGCAAGTGTTACTCAACTTGAAATTATGCCGCGTCCAACGGAAGAACGTCCAAGCGGCCAACCATGGCCGACCTATCCAATGATCTATCGCGTTTCATCTGCGCACGAAGAACATGACAATCGCATTTTCTCTGTCAGCACAGAAGAATTTGTTGGGGATGGCAATGGAAATCTGAAAGCTCTGAAGATTGTGGAAACACAATTTGTTAACGGTAAGTTCGAACCGGTACCTGGTACTGAAAAAGAATTACCTGCTGATTTCGTATTCTTAGCGATGGGTTTCACTGGGCCGGAAAAGTCTGCGATTCTTGAACAACTTGAAGTTGATTTAGATGAACGTGGAAACATTAAGCGAGATGGTAATTATCAGAGCTCTAGCGAAGGTGTTTTTGTCGCTGGAGATGCAGGTAGAGGGCAGTCGCTGATTGTTTGGGCAATTGCTGAAGGACGTAGCGCCGCCGCTGGCGTTGATAAGTATCTCGAAGGGGAAACACAACTTCCCGCACCGATCGAGCCAACCGATCGCTCATTAGTTGTGTGAGTCGAAAATTTCATTCAAATTCATCTTAAAACTCCAGCCAACTATCCAGTAGTAATAATGATTAGATAAGGTAGCCACATGCGTCGCGCGAAGATTGTTTGCACAATGGGTCCAGCAGTTGAATCTCCTGAAAAAGTTAGAGAGTTAATTGCTGCCGGCATGAATATGGCTCGCCTTAACCTTTCACACGGCGGTTATCCAGAGCATCAAGCACGTCTTGATCGTGTGCGCGAAGCCGCAAAAGAGGCTGGAGTTCCGGTAGCCATACTTGTGGACTTGCAAGGTCCGAAGATTCGTTTAGCTAGATTTAAAGCCGGGCCACACGATTTGGCTCGTGGAGATATCTTCACCATAACAACGGATGAAGTTGAAGGAACGAAAGAACGAGTCGGTACTACCTACAAAGGCTTACCAGGTGATTGCAAGCCAGGAGATCGCATTCTGATTGACGATGGAAAAGTTACTGTTGAAGTCGTAGAAGTAAAGGGCAATGATGTTGTAACCAAAGTTATAGAACCTGGCGCTGTAAGTAACAACAAAGGAATTAACTTGCCTGGCGTTGCAGTATCCGTTCCTGCGCTTTCTGAAAAAGATATGGACGATCTTCGTTGGGGCTTAAAAGCTGGAGCAGATTTCATCGCTTTATCTTTTGTGCGTAGCGCTGACGACATCGTTGATGTTCATCGCATTATGGATGAGGTTGGAATTCGAATTCCAGTAATCGCAAAGATTGAGAAGCCACAAGCAGTTGAAAATCTTCAAGGAATCGTTGATGCCTTCGATGGAATTATGGTTGCGCGCGGAGACCTTGGTGTAGAACTTCCAATCGAAGAGGTCCCTCTGGTTCAAAAGCATTGCATCGAATTGGCACGTGAGGCTGCAAAACCAGTAATCGTTGCAACTCAGATGCTTGATTCAATGATCACTAATTCACGCCCTACTCGCGCCGAAGCAACAGATTGTGCAAACGCGGTATTAGATGGCGCAGACGCCTTGATGCTCTCTGGCGAAACGTCAGTTGGCGAATTCGCAATTGAAGCGGTACAAACAATGGCGCGCATAATTTCTCATACCGAACAAGGCGGTATGGACATGATTCGTCCAATGAGATCGATGCCAAAGACAAAGGGTGGCGCAATTACCAAGGCGGCCACCGAAGTAGGCGCAATTGTCGGTGCTAAGTACTTAGTAACTTTTACGCAATCAGGAGATTCTGCACGTCGCACTGCACGTTTGCGTTCTCCGATTCCGATTCTGGCATTTACTCCAGAAGTAGGAACTTATAACCGCATGGCTTTGGATTGGGGAGTCGAACCCGAGTTGACCCCAATGGTTAAGCACACCGATGAAATGGTTATGCAGGCCGATAACTTGTTGTTGAAATCTAAGCGATGCGTTGAAGGCGAACTAGTCGTCATCGTCGCGGGTTCACCTCCCGGAATACCGGGATCGACCAATGCGATGCGTGTTCACCGCGTGGGTGATGCCGTGGGTGGCGCAGCTCCCGCATACCGTTAAGATTTGCCCCGTAACTAATAAGTACAAGGGCCTCGGTACTCCAACGGTAGAGAGGGCAGTCTCAAACACTGCATAGTGTCGGTTCGAATCCGACTCGAGGCACATGAGTACCAATAGCAATCTAGCTTCATCACCGATCAGAATTTTGGTTGCCGAAGATGAAGCGCTAATCCGTATGGACCTAGTTGAGATGTTGGTCGAAGCCGGATACCAAGTTATTGCAGAAGCATCCGATGGGGCACAGGCAATTGAACTTGCTCAGTTGCACAAACCGGATTTAGCGATTCTCGATGTGAAAATGCCAGTATTGGATGGAATTTCGGCCGCCGAAAAAATCATTTCAATTGCACCCGTACTTATGTTGACTGCATTTTCACAACGCGAACTTGTCGAACGCGCCCGCGATGCCGGAGTTATGGCCTATGTAGTTAAACCATTTTCAATCGGCGATTTAGTGCCGGCAATTGAAATAGCAATCAGTAGACATTTGCAGATGCGATCTCTTGCTGATGAAGTTGCAGATCTACATGAAAGACTCGAAACTCGAAAAACGATTGATCGAGCAAAAGGTATTTTGATGCAGGCGCTAAATCTAACTGAACCGGAAGCTTTCTCTTGGATCCAAAGGGCGGCTATGGATCGACGGATGACCATGAAAGAGGTCGCCCAGGCTGTAATTTCCCCGGATGCCGTCCCCGGCCGTTAGGCCCTGAAATCCCGCTGTAACGTAACCAAACCTTTACATTTGCACGCTCAATTCCAAGTTGTTACATCTTCCCTGCCCCCTTTAGACTTTCAGCCTCCCTGTCCCGGGACACATGATAGAAAAAACAGGAAGGCACTAAATGAAGAAGCTAATTTCTCTTGCAGCTGCAAGTGCGATGTTGGTCGGAGTAACAGTTGCTGTTGCACCATCAGCTTTCGCTGCATGCGCAGGAAACCCAAAGATCTATTTCCAGGGCGCACAGACTGGTCCATACGCTGAAACAGGTATTAACGAAGCTAACGGCGTTATCTTGGCAATCGATAAGTACAACGCAACTAACCCAAAGGTTAAGGTTGATTACGATGTAATCGATACACAGGCATCTGGTGCAAACTCACCAGCTCTTGCTGCAAAGGTTGTTGCAGATGAGTGCGCTATCGGCGTTGTCGGTGGAATGTACTCAGGCGAGACTCTCGCTGCTGTCCCAATCTACGAAGGTGGCAAGGTTCCTGTTGTTTCACCATCAGCGACCAACCCAGCTCTAACAAACAAGTCTCCTTACTTCCACCGCGTTGTAGGTTCTGACCTTGTTCAAGGACCAGCTCTTGCTCAGATCGCACTAGGTCTAAAGTCGAAGTTGTTCATCGTTGATGATGCAACTCCATACGGTAAGGGTCTTGCAACAATCGTGAAGAAGAATGCTCCAAAGATCATCGTCGGTTCAGACGGTGTTACTGAAGGAACAACAAACTTCACATCAGTAGTTGCAAAGGTCGCAAAGGCAAAGGCAACTGCAGTCTTCTACGGTGGTTACTACCCAGAAGCAGCAATCTTCATCAAGGCACTTCGCGATAACCCAGCAACAAAGAACGTTAAGTTCATTGCTGGCGACGGAGTTCTAGATGGCGAGTACATCAAGCTTGCTAAGAAGAACGCTGAAGGTACATACCTAACAGCTCCAGGACTTCCAATGGAGAAGGTTGCACCAGCACTTGCTAAGGAATACAAGGCGAAGTTCGATCGCGAAGTTGGTCTCTACACACTAGAGGCATACAACTCAGCATACGTACTTCTACAGGGCATCAAGGCTGGCAAGACCACTCGCGATGCACTAAACACATGGCTAGGCGAGGCAGTCGTTAAGGCTGTCGGAGCTACCATCTCATTCTCAGCTACTGGTGACCCAGACAAGATCGTCATGAACCAGTACACAATCAAGGGTGGAAAGATGGTTTGGGTTAAGCAGCTTTCATAAGCGCTTAATTTA
>CANGVO010000059.1 GCA_947457445.1 Actinomycetota bacterium
GAATACGATCAAGGTCAACATGACGGAGTGCATGAAGTTCTTGCGGTTAGCACTGCTGGCGCACTAATAAGAAGAGATGTCTTTGAAAAACTTGGCGGTTTTGACCCAAATTTAGATTTATTTCGCGATGACGTTGATTTTGGTTGGCGCTTGTACTCAGCGGGTTACGCTGCAATTGCTGTATCTACTGCAGTGGCTTTTCACGCCGAAGCATCTGCCAACGAACGTCGCACGGTTGATGTAGCGGAAGCTTTTTTACATCGCCCACTGCTTCTTGACCGACGTAATGCCGCTTATGTTCTATTGGCAAATTCTTCTTGGTGGCGCTTGCCCTTACTTACGCTGCAACTTCTCGCTGGTGCGATATTTCGCGCAATTGGATTTCTCTTTGCAAAGCTACCTGGCTACGCCAGCGATGAAATACTCGCAGTTGGTACTTTATTCCTACACCCCGCCGAACTAGTACAGGCACGTAAACTTCGACGCAAAAATAGATTGGTACCAGCCGGAATCGCTCTAAAGTTTATTCCCTCGCGCTGGTCTCAAATTCGGCTAGAACTTTCCAGAACAGCAGGATGGATACGTTCTAAGCTTTTTCCTGAAGAGATTACAGAAGTTCGTGATGTATCTGTCCTTGATGAAAACTTAGATGAAGAAGATTTGCTTACTCCAGCTTCAAATCGCAATTGGTTTACCTTAATAAAGCGACCACTAGTTGCCTTGCCTACATTCCTACTGTTTTTAACATTCTTTTGGTCGCGTAATCGATTCGGTGCAATCTCTGGTGGCGCGCTTCCTGAACAACCAAACGGTGCCAGCGATCTCTGGGATATTTACCTAAGCGGATGGCATTCGATCGGAATGGGAACCAGCGCTGCCGCGCCGCCTTGGTTGGCAGTATTGGCAATTTCAACCATTCCTGTACTTGGAAACGTAAAGCTATTTGTGGCCGCTTTGTTTTTCTTGGCACCGATTCTTATGGCAACAACAATTCATGCGCTTCTGAAGCGGCTATCTGATAACCGTTGGATAACAGTTACATCAGCCTTGTTATATGCAATTTCACCAATCGCCATTTCGGCAATTAATTCCGGCCGACTTGCCACTGTAGCGATCCTCATACTTCTACCACTTCTAATAATCGCCGTCGATGGGTGGTGGCAGATTGACCAATTTACTTGGCGACGTATTTTCGCGATCTCCTTGTTGATTGCAGTATTAGCATCATTTTCACCGATAGTTTTTGTGGCCCTCGTTGTCATTACATTTGTCGGTATCTTCCGAGACTACTTGGCTAGCAACCAAGGGATCGAAGTCGTATTATTTAACAATCGTTTACATCGACGAATTGTTTTAGCGGTTGCGCCGATCCTGATTTGCGCACCTTGGAGCTTCCAATTAATTATGAGCCCAAGCAAATTTTTTATAGATGCAGGATTTTTAATTCCCGGTGGAGGCCCAAATCAAACCGTTCTTGGAAATCCCGGTGGCCCCGGCTCTCTTCCATGGAATGTCCTAAGCCCGCTATTAATCATTCTTGTTATCTCACTCTTCTCTTCGACCAGAGCTCGAGGCGTTGCTGAACTAGGAATCTTTTCCTCAATTGCAGCAACGCTCCTTAGTACTTTTTCAATGACAGGCAACGGAACCCTGGTTCCAAGCAGAATATATCCAGGAACACTTTTAACAGTTGTAACTGTGGCAACAATTTCAGCGGCCGTTATTATGTTAGATAAATTGAGAGATAGATTAGTTGCAACAAATATCAACTTTAGACATATCTCTGCGGCACTACTTTTGGTTGCAACGGTTCTTTATGCAGGTTCATCTGTTGCATGGATCGTTACAAAAGGTGCTGATACTCCACTGCAAGCGGGCAAAGAAGTTGTACTCCCACCATTTTTAGCGATTAATAGCAACGCCAAGACATTGGTACTACGTCCAAGAAGTGTCGGAAATGAAGTTTCACTAAATTATTATTTAGCTAGATCCGGAGATGCAACTCTTGGGCAACCCGATTTAGCGCCACAAGAGCGCGACCAAATTAAGAATGCGGTTCGGGAATTAGCCGATGGAAGTGGCTTAACATCCAGTACAACTTTTGCCGTACACGGCATTGAATACTTGTTCCTTAAAAGCCCAGTTGATGAGAATGTAGCCAGGATCATTGACGGGTTGGGTGGCTTCAATCGGGCATCTTCCACCAATGCCGGAATTGTTTGGAAGACGGTCGGCAAAACCGGACAAATATTATTCAAAGACTCATCTGGGAAATCATCTGTTTTAGTTCAAGGTACTTTAGGAATTACGGTTAATTCTCCTGGTGAAATTACAGTTACCGAAAATTACAGTAGAGGTTGGCGCGCCATGCAAGATGGCCAACGGTTAGAGCGCACCCGCAGCGTAGATGGAATGCCAGTTTTTATAGTTGAAAAACCCGGTTTAGTTACGTTGATGTATGACGGAACACTTCGCCGCGCTTGGGTATCTCTGCAAATAATTGTTGTGGTAACAGTCTTAGTTATGGCACTCCCAGCCGGTCGGCGCCGTCGCGAGATCGAAGACTCGGTGTTGGCATGAAATTCCAACGCCCGTTATTGATTGTCGGCTCAGTGATAGCAACAATGTTGATTGCAAATGGAGTCAACGTTGGACTTTCTAGCGATGAATTTTCCACAAATTATCCAGCGGTCGTTTGCCCACCAACCCCCAATAATTTAACCACTGCAATTTCGTTGCCGTCTACAAAAACTCCTTTACGTTTAACTGGTACGAAATCTTTGTCACTAATTCCATCGCAAACCCTGAGGTACATGCAGGAAAAAGCTCCTGTAATTATCGAGTCACAAGGTGCAACTCCCGTCGTATGGCAGATTCGCAAAGGCGTTTGGGCGGGGGCAACGATTTGTTCATCGCTTCAAAATGAACAATGGTTTGTAGGCGGGGCCGCGGATGTAACAAGTAAGGGCAGGATTCTTCTAGTCAATAGTGGATTAAGTACCGCAATAGTTGACTTGCAAATTTGGAATGAAATCGGTCAACAACAAACTAAACCAGTTTCGCTTAAAGCCAATTCTTACTCTGAAATTGGCATAGATACGCTGGCTCCAGGTTCACGTCAAGTAGTAGTTCAAGCAATAACGCGCGCAGGCAGAGTTACGAGTTACATGTTGGATGAACGTGGCAGAGGTTTACGTGCACTTGGTGGAGACATTATTAACTTCGCACCTTCAGCTAAAAAGGAAATTTTCATTCCGGCGATACCTCATACCGTTAAAAAAGTTGGTGCCAAACAAGTGGAACTGCCGCACTCACTGCGTCTACTGGTTACTGGGGAAATCGATGCACGTGTGAGTGTCAACGTTTTATCAACTGACGGATCTTTTATTCCAGCAGGGCTAGAAAATAAAATTGTGAAGGCTGGTTCAGTGGTCACTCTAGATCTAAATCCAAACCTGCCTGCTAGCAAATTTGGCGTGCAAATCACTTCTGATGAACCACTCGTGGCCAGCGTATTTTCCGAAACGCTTGCAGAAGGCAAATCTGATTTCATCTGGAGCACGGCAGCACCAGAGTTAACGAAATTTTCAATTTCCACAACCGGGCTTGCACCTCAATTGATCTTTATCGGCAGCTCAATAAATATTGAAGCAGAGTTATTTTTAAGCAAAGGCAAGCGCAAGCAGATAAAAATTAGCGGGGAAGAAATCGCCACCTTCAAAGTGCCCGACGGGGTTCGCTCTGTGACATTCACAAAAGTGGGAAAGGGGATTTACGGTGCTGGCCTGATTGCGACTAAGAGTGGATATGGCTATTTCCCACTTACCGCAGGAAGTGTTCTAACAAAATCTTCCGTTCCGGTTTCAAACATTCGTGTCCTATCTCCATGACAATCCCTGATTTTTCATAGATACACCACTAATCTAGGGGCCATGAGTAAGTTGGCAAGAACTGGTCGTAGCTGTTCGCGAGTAAGTTGTCGCGCATTGGCTTCGATGACCCTTACTTACATATACGCAGATTCAACTGCCGTCCTCGGCCCACTAGCCACATTTTCAGAACCACATTCTTACGATCTCTGCGAAACTCACGGAAAACGATTAACTGTTCCAAACGGATGGAGCGTTATCAAAGAAGAGAGTTCACTTGATGCCGCTGGCCCAAGTGATGACGATTTGATGGCGATTGCTGATGCGGTACGTGAAGTTGCAGCAATGCAGATTCAGGTTAATGACCAAATTACGACTAGTGCTACAAATCAAGAGAATCAGATAGGACGACGCGGCCACTTGCGCGCTGTACCATCCTCGATTTAAGTTACAAGTAACTTTCTAAAGAGAGAAGAAGTCCATTTCAATTTTTAAAGCCTATGACATCCGCGGATTAGTAGATGAAGAAATAACGGCAGATTTCACATTTGCAACTGGAGTCGCCTTTGCACGTTTTTTGCAGCAAGAGCGTGAGCCAGGAACGGTTGTGATTGGCGAAGATATGCGCCCATCCTCACCAATTTTCGCTGAGGCCTTTTCGGCAGGCGTTACATCACAAGGTTTAGATGTAATACGTATCGGACTTGCATCAACTGACATGCTTTATTTTGCCGCTGGAAAATTGAATTTTCCGGGCGCCATGTTCACCGCCAGCCACAATCCTGCTGAATACAACGGCATAAAACTATGCCTCAGTGGAGCACGTCCGATCGGGAAAGAATCTGGATTACTCACCATCGAGCGTTTTCTAAATGAAGGCTCACCGATTGATTTTAGAAGCGTTGGAAATGAACGCGAAGTAGATATGTTGGAAGAATACGTTGACCACCTGCTGAATTTGGTGAATTTATCTGCGATACGACCGTTGAAAATCGTGATTGATGCTGGAAATGGCATGGCTGGACATACAGCGCCAGCGGTTTTTGCTCGATTGAATTGCGATGTCATTCCTTTGTATTACGAATTAGATGGCACATTTCCAAATCACGAAGCAAATCCGATTGACGCAAAGAATTTGAAGGATCTGCAGAAAGCCGTAAAGAAACATAAAGCCGATATTGGTCTTGCCTTTGATGGTGATGCTGATCGCTGTTTCTTGGTGGATGAAAATGGAGATTTAGTAAATCCTTCAACTCTTACCGCGCTGATCGCATCCCGTGAATTAGCCAAAAATCCTGGTGCTAACATAATTTATAATTTAATTTCTTCTCGCGCAGTAGCTGAAATTGTGGAAGAAAACGGTGGTAAGGCAATTCGTTCCAGGGTTGGACATTCCTACATAAAGCAATTGATGGCAGATACTGGCGCAGTATTCGGGGGCGAACACTCGGGCCACTTCTATTTCAAGGATTTCTGGCGCGCAGACTCTGGAATGTTGGCAGCGCTTCATGCGATTGCAGCACTTGGTGAAGTCGATGCATCTCTTTCGAAAATTTTAAAGCCTTATTGCCGATATATAACTAGCGGTGAAATTAACTCTGAAGTATCAGATACAGAAAACGCCATGAACAAAATATCTGAAAAATTTGGTTCGGCTTCAGGCAATGAAATAGATCATCTCGATGGCTTAACGGTAAATGGAGACACTTGGTGGTTTAACGTTCGTGCTTCAAATACAGAGCCTCTGCTTAGGTTAAATGTTGAAGCCAAGACGCAAGCGCGCATGGAAAAGATCAGAGATGAGGTGCTCGCCACAATCCGTGGCTAGCGTCTAAATAGCCAGTTTGGGTCGGTGCGCGCTAATCTATGCCTAGAGCCGCCTAGCAAAGTAGAGCCCTACGCCTTAGGTAAGCACAGTCCAATCAACTGTTATTTATTACCACTTAAGGAGAACACAATGAATTCACCAGTTACATCAACGCTTCCACGCCACGACATCGCAGATGCATCACTTGCCGCTGAAGGTCGCAAGAAGATCGAATGGGCAGAACGCAACATGCCTGTTCTTGCGCAGATTCGCGAGCGATTCGAAAAATCACAACCATTTACCGGCGTACGTATCGCAGCATGCATGCACGTCACAACCGAAACCGCTAACTTGATGCGCGTTCTAAAAGCTGGCGGTGCAGAAATCGCGCTTTGTGCATCAAATCCTTTGTCAACACAGGATGACACAGCGGCCGCACTAGTTCACGAATATGGAATTTCAGTATTCGCACGCAATGCCGTTGATCGTGATGGTTATTACTCACACATCAATGCAGCTCTAGATATCGAACCACATCAAGTATTTGATGATGGTTGCGACCTAGTTAATACTCTCCACACAACTCGCAAGGAACTTCTTCCAAATATTGCCGGTGGTTGCGAAGAAACAACAACTGGCGTAATTCGCCTTAATCAAATGGCTAAAGATGGTGCACTTACTTTCCCAATGATCGCGGTCAATGACACCGATACCAAGCACATGTTCGACAATCGTTACGGAACAGGTCAATCAACTCTTGATGCTGTCTTTCGTGCAACTAACTTCC
>CANGVO010000060.1 GCA_947457445.1 Actinomycetota bacterium
ACAACCTTGATGGGTATTTCAAATCAAGAAGGACACTTAGTTTTGGCGACAGGTAATAAATCCGAACTAGCTGTTGGTTACTCAACTTTGTATGGCGATGCCGTTGGTGGCTTTGCGCCGATTAAAGATATTTATAAGACTGATGTCTGGGCGCTGGCTCGTTGGCGAAACGAAGTCGCAATTGCAACGGGCCAAGTTGCCCCAATTCCAGTTAATTCAATTGAGAAAGAACCGAGCGCCGAACTTCGCCCAGATCAAAAAGATAGCGATTCACTTCCAGATTACTTATTGCTAGATCGCGTACTAACGGCCTATGTCGATGAAGATCAAGGATCTGCAGCCCTGATCGCGGCAGGCTTTGATGAAGCGCTGGTGCGCAGGGTCATTGCAATGGTCGATAAGGCCGAATACAAGCGGCGTCAATATCCACCTGGCCCAAAGGTTTCTAAGCGTGCTTTTGGTAAGGATCGACGCCTTCCAATGACTTCGCGCTGGCAAGAAGTCCATAAATAATGACTTCGCGCTGGCAAGAAGTCCATAAATAATGACGAATCGCTGGGCTGAATAGAACACGTAACACAGCCGTAACTTTGTCTTGGCAAGATCTGGGGCATGACTTCCCATGATCCCCAAATGAGCAAGCAGCAAGAGTTCGTTCTTCGCACAATTGAAGAACGCAATATTCGTTTTATCCGTTTGTGGTTTACCGATGTTTTGGGTTACTTAAAATCTGTTGCGATCGCACCTGCCGAGTTAGTAAATGCATTTGAAGAAGGTATCGGTTTTGACGGTTCCGCAATTGAAGGATTTGCCCGCGTTACTGAATCAGATATGTTGGCAAAACCAGATCCTGCAACATTTTCAATTTTGCCTTGGCGTACTGAAGCACCTGGCGCTGCTCGTATGTTCTGCGATATCACCATGCCCGATGGTTCGCCATCACATGCCGATCCACGCAACGTTTTGCGTCGCACTCTAAATAAGGCTGCCCAAATGGGATACACCTGTTACACACATCCCGAAATTGAATTCTTCTTATTTAAAAATTCACCAATAAAAGGTGAGCAACCAATTCCGGTTGATCAAGGTGGATATTTCGATCACACACCAGCGGTGGTCGGCCATGACTTCCGCCGCCAAGCAATCACCATGTTGGAAGCGATGGGAATCTCGGTTGAATTTAGCCATCACGAAGGCGCACCTGGCCAACAAGAGATCGACCTTCGTTATGCCGATGCGTTAAGCACCGCGGATAACATCATGACTTTCCGCCATGTCATTAAAGAAGTTGCACTGGAACAAGGTTTCTACGCATCCTTTATGCCAAAGCCATTTACTGATCATCCAGGAAGCGGAATGCATACCCACGTTTCGCTCTTTGAGGGTGAAAAGAACGCTTTCTATGATGCATCGGCCGAATTCAATTTATCTAAAGTTGCCCGATCATTCATCGCCGGAATTTTGAAGCATTCATCTGAAATCACCGCTGTTACAAATCAGTGGGTCAACTCATACAAACGTCTGCAAGGCGGGGGAGAAGCACCTGCGCTAATCAATTGGGGTCATAACAATCGCAGCGCCTTGGTTCGTATTCCGATGTACAAACCAAATAAAGAGAACTCAACACGCGTCGAATTTCGTTCTCCAGATTCTGCTTGCAATCCCTACTTGGCATACGCCGTGATGTTGGCGGCCGGCCTTAAAGGAATCGAAGAGAAGTACGAATTAGTTGATAACGCGACACCCGATGCACTGCCAGCTAACCTGAATGAAGCTATTGCGGTCATGGAGAAGAGCGAATTGGTCCGTGAAACTCTAGGCGAGCATGTCTTTGAATATGTACTGCGCAATAAGCGCGCCGAATGGCAGGACTATCGCCGACAGGTTAGCGCCTACGAATTAGACCGATATTTGCCCGTCCTATAACCAGTTTTTGCCCACTTGGGCTGTTACTTTATTGGCATGGCTAAAGAGATTACAGATAGCGGATTACGACGCATCAATTTAATTGCAGGCGTTCTTCACTTGGGACAGATGGTGGCAGTACTTGCACTCTCCTCAGATTTCACGCTTCCGATTACTGCGCGATATATGTCGGGCCCACCAGGAAGCACTTACGGCGACCTCATCGTTTTGTATGACGCACCACTAGCTATCGGCGTCGCAATATTCTTGGGACTCTCATCGCTAGCCCACTTTATTGTGGTTAGCCCAAAATTCTTTCCAAGATATATCGCCGGGCTTGCAGCACACCGAAATTTCTTCCGCTGGGTTGAATATTCAATCAGCTCTTCGGTAATGATTGTTCTGATTGCGCAAGTAACTGGAATTTCAGATATCACCGCTTTGATTGCAATCTTTGGCGTCAATGCTTCGATGATTCTCTTTGGCTGGCTGCAGGAGAAATATGAAGAGCCAGGAAATGGCGGCTGGATCCCATTTATTTTTGGTTGCATCGCTGGAATCGTTCCATGGCTTGCACTTGTCTTTTATGTCTTTGCAATCGGTGGAGCTGGTGAAAATAAAGCGCCAACTTTCGTCTATTTCATAGTCTTCACGATATTTGTTCTATTCAATTCATTTGCTTTGGTTCAGTACCTTCAATATAAGAAGGTCGGCAAATGGGCGGATTATCTGCGGGGAGAACGCACTTACATCACCCTTTCCCTTGTGGCTAAATCACTTCTTGCCTGGCAGATTTTCGCCAATACACTTATCCCATAATTTTTAACCAACATTATTTTTGGAGAGAACAATGGCGCTACGTTGGGGTTATCTAGGAGCAGGCGGTATCGCCGACATCATCGCGGCAGATTTTGCTCATGCTGGGTTAAAGATTCAAGCTGTTGCAACCCGCGACATGGCACGCACCAACGCCTTTGCCGATAAGTTCAATATTCCAAACCGACATCCAGATTACGCAACGTTGGTGGCAGATCCTGAAGTTGATGTTATTTACATTTCCACCGTTCAGACTCTGCACCGCGATCATGCGCTCTTAGCAATTGAAGCCGGAAAACATGTTTTGCTAGAAAAGCCTTTCACCATGAATGCAGCAGATGCTCATGAAATTTATGCAGCAGCTAAAAGGAAGAATGTTTTTGTAATGGAGGCGATGTGGACTCGCTTCTTGCCAACTATGACTGCAGTATTTGCGGCGATCTCTGCTGGAGAAATTGGCACACCAAACTTCGTTTATGCCGATCACAGCCAGTACCTGCCAATTGAGAAGGCTCCGCGATTATGGAATCGTGAACAAGGCGGCGGCGCACACTATGACCTTGGAATTTATCCAATGCACATGGCAATTCGCACTCTCGGTTTTCCAGATTCAGTAAGCGGTAAATCTGTGATGACAGATACCGGAGTTGATTCAGCCACTGCAGCGGTATTGCAATATAACAACGGCAGTCTTGCCCTAATAAACTCTTGTATGACAATGGCAGGAACCATCAATGCAGCAATTCACGGAACAAAGGGTCGAATTGAAATTGATGGTTGGTTCTTCCAGCAGACAACTTTTAGCATCTACGATCATGATCACAAATTAATTCGCAGATATGAAGAAAAAATTGATGGGCGCGGTATGCAATATCAAGCGATTCACCTTGAAGAATGCGTTGCCAAAGGGCTAACCGAAAGTCCAATTCTTAGCCTTGCCGATACTGTGAAAATTATGGAAGTAATGGAGCAGGTTCACGTTTTCTAAGCCGGGCTTGCTCGTATCTGACTTATCGCGTTACTATTTCACCATGACACTTCGCAGCCTCCTCCTTCGCTGCCGTGGCGGGGCCAAGTAAACCGGTCCCCTCGCCGCGGGGTTTGTCGCACCGGTAAAACCCGACAAATCCCAACAATTTAGGAGTTTAGCTAATGTCAAAAGATAAGAATTTTCCTGATCAAAAAAAATCGGCGATGCCGGTTCATCGTTATTCCTCATTTATCCCGGTAGATCTTCACGATCGCACATGGCCAACTAAGCAGATGACCAAGGCACCGCAATGGTGTTCAGTTGATCTACGAGATGGCAATCAGGCGCTTATCGATCCCATGGATACGCCTCGTAAATTAGCCATGTTTAAGTTGCTGGTTGAGATGGGTTACAAAGAGATTGAAGTTGGCTTTCCAAGTGCGAGCCAGACTGATTTCGATTTCGTTCGAAAAATTATTGATGAAGGTTTAATCCCTGATGATGTTGTTATCCAGGTACTAACTCAAGCGCGTGAGTCTCTTATTCGTCGAACCTACGAGGCAATCAAAGGCTCTAAGCAGGCAATCGTTCACTTGTATAACTCAACTTCTACTTTGCAACGCCGTGTGGTTTTTGGTCAAGATAAAGATGGCATCAAAAAAATTGCAACTGATGGCGCGCAGTTATGCCTAGATTTAGTTTCGACCGTTCCCGGAACGAAGGTTTCATTTGAGTATTCACCCGAGTCATACACTGGGACCGAGCTTGAGTTTGCTGTTGAAGTTTGCAACGCAGTAAATGCGATATGGAAGCCGACTCCACAATGGAAAACAATCATGAATTTACCGGCTACTGTCGAAATGGCTACGCCAAATGTGTATGCCGATTCCATCGAATGGATGTGTCGCCACTTAGAAAATCGCGAAAGTGTCATCGTTTCATTGCATCCACATAATGACCGCGGCACAGGTGTTGCTGCTGCAGAACTTGGTTACTTAGCTGGTGCTGATCGTATTGAGGGAACGCTCTTTGGAAATGGTGAACGCACCGGAAATGTTTGTCTGGTAACACTTGGTATGAACTTAGTTTCACACGGCATCGATCCGATGATTGATTTTTCCGATATCGACGGAATTCGTCGCACGGTCGAATACGCCAACCAACTTCGCGTGCCCGAGCGTCATCCTTATGGCGGAGACCTTGTATTCACGGCATTTTCTGGTTCACATCAAGATGCTATTAAGAAAGGCTTTGAACATCTTGAAAGAGATGCCAAGGCCGCCGGTGTTGATAAAGATCAATTCAAATGGGAAATTCCGTATCTACCAATTGATCCGAAAGATATTGGCCGTTCATACGAAGCGGTTATCCGCGTTAACTCGCAATCGGGCAAGGGTGGCGTTGCATATTTGATGAAGAACGAACATCATCTTGATTTGCCGCGTCGTCATCAAATTGAATTTAGTCGCATAGTTCAAGCCAAGACTGATTCGGAAGGTGGTGAAGTTACATCAGATGCTCTTTGGAACATCTTCGAAGATGAGTATTTGCCAACAGATTCTGCTCCATGGGGAAGATTCCGTCTGAAGGGACTTTCCCAAACTTCGGTACTTAATGAAGATGTGCACTTAACAGTGACAATTCTTGATCGTGGTGAAGTTAAAGAACTTACTGGTCAAGGAAATGGACCGATCGCTGCATTCTGCAATATTTTGCAACAATACGGCGTCGACGTTCGAGTCTTGGATTATTACGAACATGCACTCTCTGCCGGTGGCGATGCATCTGCTGCGGCCTATCTTGAGTGCTCAATTGGTAGCGAAGTTTTCTGGGGGGTAGGAATCGACCCCAACACCACAACTGCTTCACTTAAAGCGGTCGTGTCTGCAATAAATCGCGCTATTCGCTGACTACCTTTACCTTCGTGAGCCTTTATCGTGACGAAGCAATTATTTTGCGCACCCAAAAGCTGGGTGAAGCAGATCGCATTATCACTTTGTTAACGCGTGAGCATGGCCGAGTGCGCGGGGTTGCCAAAGGCGTACGTCGCACCATGTCGAAATTCGGTGCGCGCCTTGAGCCAGGAAGTCACGTTGATATTCAATTACATAAAGGGCGCACCTTTGACACCATCACCCAAGTCGAAGCGATTAATAACTATGGTGAATCACTGACCGAGGATTACCAACGTTGGACTATTGCCTCAGCAATTCTAGAAACTGCCGAACGTTTTACTTCACAAGAATACGAACCTGCACTGCAAGAATTTCAACTCGTTGTCGGTGGCATGAAAGCATTATCCGAAAATCGCTATGACGCTTCATTAATTCTTGATGCCTTCTTGCTTCGCTCACTTGCAATCGGTGGGTATGCGCCTTCGACATCAAATTGTTCTCGTTGTGAAAAACCTGGTCCGCATCGCTACTTCTCTCTCGTCGGCGGTGGAGCTGTTTGTTCTGAATGTCGACCATCGGCATGTGCCACACCTGCGCCAGAGACTTTGCAATTATTGGGTGCGTTGTTAAGTGGTGATTGGGATATCGCGCAGGCGAGTGAACCAAGAAATCGCCGAGAGGCTAGTGGATTAGTTGTTGCTTACTTACAATGGCATCTAGAACGCGGATTAAGAAGCTTGCCAATCGTGGAGAGAGTTTAAGAGTTGAGCAAAAAGATAGAGATTCCAGAACACATCGCAATTGTGATGGATGGCAATGGCCGCTGGGCAAAAGATCGCGGACTTGCTCGGACA
>CANGVO010000061.1 GCA_947457445.1 Actinomycetota bacterium
GACTTGCTCCTTACAGAATTAGCAAAGCTGGCGTTAACGCACTCGTTAGAAACTTGGCACATGAAACCGGAATGGGCGCTCGCGGATTTTATGTTGATGCAATGTGCCCAAATCATTCACGCACAGATATGGGCGGACCCGATGCACCTCGTAGCGCCGAAGAAGGTGCCGAGACTGCTATTTGGCTTGCAACTGCAGATATTTCAGAACGCGGAACAGAGAATGTAACTGGACTACTTTGGGAAGATCGCCAAGTAGTTCCCTTTTAATCAGAAGTAATAAGTTATTTACGTTCTTCAGGAATAATCGTTACTGCAAAATAAAGTATAGGAACAGCTATTAAGAAAAGCGGAATCGCACCGATCAAGAAGCCGCCTTCGAATTGATACTTAACAACACCGAGAACAATTAAGTTCGCCAACACTGCCGGCGCACGGCCCCAGTTCTTTTTCTGCGCAAATGCCCGCCCACATGCAATAAGTCCAAGCCCACCAATGAAGGCAAAACCAAGCACACCCATCAGCGGCGGTATCTCGCGATCTTCATGAGTAAATCCCATCACCGCAACCCATGCTCCTAGGGCGAGCACAATCGCACCCTCGATATACAGCAGGGCTGACGCGATAGAACGTTTACGTGCTTGCTTGGCAGGATCGGTGCTCATAAGTGGGAAGGGTAGCGCATGGTTTTTGCACACGATGGGTTACACGACTTGTTGACTCGCTTATCTGCGCCGCCATATTTTTATGAGAGTTTGAAACGTGAAATTTCGATTGCAAACCGCAGCGAATCAAGTATTACGGTTATTCGATATTTACTCGAACCTATTCTCATCGATGAAGGTTTAGCAATTACCCCTATATACGATGAAACTCTAATGGCATTCGCAGATTTGATGAGTAATTCTTTTCGGTTGGAAGATTACAAGGCTAGGTTAGGCGAAAGAGAATTCGTCGTTCTGATTCAGGGTAATGAAAGGTTATCTAGACAAATCAGCCAGCGGTTAATCTCACACTGGGCAATCGAAGGGATCCCAAATGTGGGAATTGGCTATTCATGTGCGACATATATACAAGGTGAGACTGCACTAGAACTAATGAACCGCCTTGATGGCAGCAAATTAGTTCGTGCTACTTTTTGAAAGTTTATTGCTACAGAGATAGTTACTTTCAGAAGATATCCACAACTACCACTACCTCTTCAATTACTCAGCTGAACCAGCGCTTACCTTTCGCGACATGGAGATCGATGTCGCATTTGGGCCAATCGCACATTTAATTAGTGATCCGACGATTGAAGAAATATGGATTAATACTCCTAATCGCATATTTATCGCCCGGGCAGGCAAGAGCGAACTAACTAACTTGGTTTTGACTGCAGACGATGTAAGACAACTGGTGGACCGCACACTTATTTGGAGCGGACGCAGACTTGATCTATCTCATCCTTTTGTTGATGCGCGATTGCCAGATGGAAGTCGATTACATGTCGTTATTCCTGAAATTACAGCCGAGCATTGGGTCGTAAATATTCGTAAACATTTACTTCGCCATTTAAACATCAATGACTTAGCAAGTCGTGGGTCAATGACTTCCGAGATAGCCCTTGCGCTAACGAACTCAGTCCGCGCTGGATTGAATATTTTGGTTAGTGGTGGAACTCAATCGGGCAAAACAACGATGCTAAATGCATTGGTCTCAGCCACGCCTCTACATGAACGTGTAATCACAATCGAAGAAGTATTTGAACTGAAGCCAATCTTGCCTGATTTAGTCGCAATGCAAACAAGAGGCGAGAATTTACAAGGCGAAGGCGCAGTTCCATTGCGAAAGTTATTTAAAGAAGCGCTCCGCATGCGCCCGTCAAGAATTGTGGTTGGGGAAGTTCGAGAAGCAGAAGCGCTCGACTTATTGATTGCACTTAATTCAGGTTTGCCCGGCATGGGCACATTGCACGCAAATTCGGCACGTGATGCAATAACGAAACTTCAAACCCTGCCTCTTTTGGCAGGCGAAAATATCTCACACAAATTCATTGCGCCAACAGTAGCTTCAGCGATTGATTTAGTTGTGCACGTAGGAATGGATTCCGAAGGTAGGAGACAAGTTAGAGAAGTCGCATCCTTGACCGGAAGGTTTGAAAACGATCGTGCGGAGATAGAAATTTTATGGCGATGGGATGGACAGCAATATCAAAGAGGTATCGGTTCAATTGGAAATGAAGAGAAATTTGCAGCCGCTGGGATTCCATTAGAGAGTTGGTGGCATAAGTGAAGAGTGCAGTGAACTGGAGGCCTCTAAACCCATATTTTAAATCAGCGCTATTTGGTTTTGTAGCCTTAATCTCAGTTCTCATAGTCTCGTCTTCTGTTGTGATCGCATTGACTTTCAACATATTAGTAACATCAATTACATTTATAGCAGCCAAGAGATCAAATAATAAAAGATTTGAATCGATGAACGCCGCTTGGCCTGAAGTAATTGATCATCTGATAACCGGAATTCAATCAGGGCTATCCATTACCGAATCACTAATTGGACTTAGCACGCGCGGACCTGAAGTACTCCGGCCGATCTTTAGCGAATTTGCCACGTCAATGAAACTGCGTGGAAATTTCGACATTTCTTTAGCAAAGCTGAAAGCGGATTGCGCCCAAACTGGCAGCGATCAAATTTTTGAAGCGGTATCTATATCTAAAACCCTAGGTGGATCTGAACTCTTAACAATTCTGCGCACTGTCGGAATATTTCTGCGACAGGACCTGGCTCTTCGCCGCGAAATTGAAGTCAAACACGGATGGATAAAGAACTCTGCACATCTTTCGGCAGCAGCTCCATGGATTCTTTTGCTTCTGCTTTCGACGCAACCTGCAACTTCACGTGCATTTTCCACTAGTGATGGGGTTCTAATTCTCTTGCTAGGTATCGCTATGACTGCAATCGCTTACTTGTGGATGAATCACTTGGGTAAATTGCCAGAACTCCCACGTGTGTTTGGTGAGAAATGAAGTACTCAATTTTAATCCCGGGGCTATTTGCAGCCTTAGGTGCTCTAGCACTTGCCCTCAACAATAGCCCACGGAACGAAGTTAGGCGAAGAGTTTCCAAATCTAAAGATCGAAAGAATGTTCAAGATCGTCTAGCGGAAATAGGTAAAACAAAGAGTTCAGACTTTGAAAATTTTCGAATTCGCCAATTGGTTATATCCGGTACATCATCCCTTGTAACGATCCTTCTGGTATTCGTTTCTGGAAAATCTCCGATCTTTGGTCTCTTATTTTCTGGAATTGTGGCCGTTCTTATTTATTCAGTCATCGATCGAAACCTAACTTCTAAAGTAAAGAGTCAAAAGCTATTGGTGGACTCAGAATTCCCCGCCATAGTGGAAATGTATTCATTAGCAATGTCTGCAGGAGAAACACCCCTTGCGGCAATGGAGAGAATATCTCTGACAGCAAATGGGTCGTTAGCAGTTAAGTTCGCACGAGTCGTAAGTTTAGTTAAATCGGGTAAACCATTTCATGTGGCACTAGATGAGATGGGTAGAGATTTAGATTCCGTATTGATTCGCAGATTTGTAGACGCGCTAATCATTGCCGCTTTAAGAGGTGCGCCCCTTATTGATGTTCTTCAACGTCACGCACAAGAAGCGCGAGAGAGTCAACGAAACATAGTGTTAGGGGCGGCTGCGAAAGCAGAAATTTCGATGATGGTGCCAGTCGTTTTTCTTATTTTGCCAATCTCAATTCTCTTTGCGCTCTGGCCATCACTAGCGAACTTAAATTCATTTACAGGTATCTAATACCCAAATCCATAAATTATGGATTTGGAGAGAAAAGAAGGCAGGTTGCAATGAAGTCAGTAATTCAATTACGTATCGATTCCATAGCCGTATGGGTCCAAGTTAAGTTCTTACAGTCAAGTAGTTTATTGAATATCTGGAACAAGCGAATTGTCGAACCCATCAAATCAGAGAGAGGGGATGTACCAGGTTGGGTACTGGTTGTGTTAATGACTACTGGGCTGGTTACTGCAATTTGGACTATCGCAGCGCCTCGCTTAACAAGCATTCTAAAGAATTCTCTAGATGCAATGAACGGAATCAGGTAATGCTGCGACGATTTCTTAGAGATGAAAAAGGGAGTACAGAAAGTGCCATGGTGCTCATCCCAATTATTTTTCTATTTCTATGCAGCATGCAGATAGTTACCGCTCTGTTTTATCGCAATATGGAACTTGCAGCTGTTCAAAGCCAGGCGTCTACAAGGGCAATATCCGGAGAGACCTCAGTTGGAGACACTTTTATTTCCATCCCATCACCAGATAGATTTCAAGATTTGAAGTTGCTCATAGTTAAAAAGCGTCGAGATATTCCAACTCTGATTCCAGTTTTTGGAAACTTACTGGGTCATCGCATAGAAAGTGAAGTAACAGGAATCGCCATCGTGGAGTCTCGGCCATGAGGAAATTTCTGAGAAGCCAAGATGGAAGTGCGAGCGTGGAATTCGTTGCCCTAGCGATTCCTTTATTTATCCCTCTTTTTATTTTTCTAAATCAATTTGCAAATCTAAGCGGTGAAGAAGAGATGGCCCGCACACTTGCTCGTGAAGGAGCACGCGCATATGTGGCTAGTTCTGGCAGCGATACTGCCGAAATAATGATGAATCGAGTGATCATGGCAGCGGGCAAAGAGTTGGGGCTAACGCAACAACAATTTTCACGGTTGGCCATTGGACTTAAATGCAGCAATTCGCCCTGTCATTCTCCGAATGGAAGAGTTCAGGTAACGGTTCACTTTGGTTCGACCGCCGAATCAAGAGCTGTGACTGCATCGGCACAGGAATACATATCTCCATGGACTTAAAAAATGGGTTCGCCCGCGATGAGAGAGGTTCTGTGACGTTAGTTGTAATTACTCTGTTTTTAGTAACGGTCATGACATCGCTAATAGTTGTAGATATAGCATCCGTGGCAATCGCAAAACGCTCATTAACCCAAGTAACAGAAGCAGCAGCACAACGAGGAGTTCGCAATCTAGATATGGTCGCTTATTACTCTGGCGAATTTGATCTAACAACAATGGCGAGCAATCTATTTGGTATTGGACCAGAGGATCCTGGTGTTCCCATTGATTGTTCCAAAGCACTCGGGGATGCGCATGGAGCGCTTATTGATTGGACCAACGGTGACAAGTCCTTGAGGCGAGTAGAAATTACAGCGTTACGCATTAGCGATATCACTTGCGATGGATTTGGCATTCAATTAGTTACAGAAGCAACCGCCAAACTTCCGATAACAATTCCAGTATTCAAGGTTGATAGTGTTCAAATCTCTGCGAGAGTTTCTACGACAAATACTAGAAAGGCTGGCTTTTCACCTTTCGGTATAAGGATTTTCTAACACTCGCTATCCTTACCCTCATGGCCCGCGAATACGATCTCGAGATTGCTGCAATTGGAGCAACTCTTTTATCGATCGAAAAGGTCTTGGATCTGCCTAAGTTGCAGGCAGAAGCGGTCGAACTCGAAGCGGCTGCTGGTGTTCCGAATTTGTGGGATGACCCGGAAGCGGCGCAGAAAATAACTAGCAAGTTATCTCGAGTTCAAAGCACGATTGCACGGCTTACAGGATTGCGCCGTCGCGTTGAAGATTTGCCGATTTTATTTGAGTTAGCGGGATCTGAGCCAGATGGTTCGGCGCTTAAAGATGCCGAAGGCGAACTAGATTCTGTTGTTAAGGCGATTAGCGAATTAGAAGTTACGACTTTGCTTAATGGTGAATATGACGACCGAGATGCTCTGATAACTATTAGATCTGAAGCCGGTGGCGTTGAAGCCGCTGACTGGGCAGAAATGCTTATGCGTATGTACTTGCGTTACTGCGAACGTCATGAATTTAAAGTAGATGTACTTGAAACATCGTATGCCGAAGAAGCTGGAATCAAATCGACTACTTTTCGCGTAAACGCACCTTATGCATATGGCACTTTATCTGTGGAGCAAGGCACTCACCGCTTGGTTCGAATTTCACCTTTTGATTCACAATCTCGTCGTCATACATCTTTTGCTGGCGTGGAAGTTGTACCAGTTGTGGAACAGAGTGATCACATTGAAATCGATGAAAAAGAAATCCGCGTCGATGTGTATCGCTCATCTGGTCCTGGGGGACAAGGCGTTAACACAACGGATTCGGCTGTACGTCTTACACACATTCCAACTGGCATCGTCGTTTCATGTCAGAACGAGCGTTCGCAGATTCAAAACAA
>CANGVO010000062.1 GCA_947457445.1 Actinomycetota bacterium
ATCCGATTGAACCTCCTGTGGCCTCATCCACGGCGTAAAAAGCTGCGTAAAACGCTGGCTTTGACGCTGCGGGCCAATTTGTATGCTTCTTAGTAGTCGCATGGAAATTGGCAGGCGAAGTAGCAGCACTGCGTGTAACGCGTGCTGTGGTGAATGATTTAGATGTAAACATCGTTCATTCTCCATTTCGCCTATTTAGCCGTTCACCAATTTGGTGAAAGGCAAGGGTAAACCACAGATAGTGATCTGTGCAACTTAATTAAATTAAGCGCAAATGCTTACGCGAGCAGGCCGGCCTCACGCAGGAACCGGCTGGGATTTTGGCGATGGCTGATATGAAGATCGACTTTGGCGCGCGTCATCCCAACGTAAAAGAGACGGCGCTCTTCATCGATCTGCTCATCAAAGGGCAAGATGCCCTCGGATGCGCCGATCAAAAATACGCGTTCCCATTCCAAGCCCTTTGCAGCATGCAAGGTTGCCAAAGTGATTACCGGCATCGTTGGTGGATTGTTCTGTTGTACGCGATCTTCGATTTCTCGTAAATAACTGCGCAGCGTCTTTGGAGTAAAACTATTGTCGTCATCGAGCTCGCGCGCCAAGTGCAACAGCGCTGCAATTCCATCAATGCTTTCGCCAGTTAAAAATGGTTGTGCCACAGTGCGCAGTTCATCAATCCAAGAAACGCCTTCAGTTGGCAGAACCGATGCCCGACGCACTTCTTTCAGAAAATCTCGAACATCTTGACGATCGAAAAATCTTTCCGTACTGCGAACTTGATATGGCAGACCTGATTTATTCATGGCGCGCTCTACACCCTTTAATTGGTTATTGGTTCGCGCCAATATTGCAATTTCTTGCGCTTGGGTTCCAGTATTTAAAAGCTCAGTTATTTGGGCCAGAACGCCCGCGATTTCAGCATCTTCATTGGCATAACCATCAACACTTGGCTTGGTACCGTGATCATTTAGCGCAACCAATTCTTGTCCCATTGCGCCATGGCGCAAAAGTGCATTTGCAGCAAAAGTGATTTCTGGGGTTGAGCGATATCCAGTACTTAGACGAATTACTTCTGCATCTGGAAAGCGCTGGGTGAAACTGTTAAGAAAGACTGGCGTAGCTCCAGCGAATGAGTAAATTGTTTGTGCCGGATCTCCAACAACGCATATATCTTGGCGCGAACCGAGCCATGCATTAATCAAACGTTGTTGTACGGGTGAAATATCCTGATACTCATCAATAGTGAAATATCTGTACTGGTCTTGCACTCGCTCACGAACATTGCGCTCTTCTTCTAACATCGCCGCTGTCAATAAAAGTACATCCTCAAAATCAATCGCTAACTCTTGCTTCTTAACGCTTTCATAGGCGGTATAAACCTGCGCCAGTTTTTCAGCGCTAACTCTTGGTTTCTGTGTCCGCTTTGAAATTTCATTTACAAAATCTTCGGGCGCTACTTGGGAAACTTTCGCCCATTCAATTTCACTTGCAATATCGCGCATCAATTCACGAGATGTGGCGCGTAATTCACCAGAAAGCCCCGCACGATTGATCGCCTCCCCTAAAAAACCTGCCTTTGCGGTCATCAATTCAGGAACGCGCCCGCCGAAAACACTGGGCCAGAAATAAATCAATTGTTTAAGCGCTGCCGCGTGAATCGTGCGTGCAGCAACTGTTGGAACACCTAGTGAGCGCAAACGAGTGCGCATTTCTCCAGCAGCACGAGATGTGAAAGTAAGTGCCAATACTTTCTGCGGGTCCATCGTTCCGATTGCCGCCGCATATGCGATGCGATGAGTAATCGCACGTGTTTTTCCGGTGCCGGCGCCTGCGATTACGCAAACAGGTCCGCGCGATGCAAGTGCAACTGCTTTCTGATCGTTATCTAAGGCGGCCAAGATTTCTTCTGCGCGAAGATTGCCGGTTTCATCACTCATTTCGTTAACCAGCGATCAATCATTTTGCGCGAGAC
Organism: Actinomycetota bacterium; assembly: GCA_947457445.1. GTDB lineage: Bacteria > Actinomycetota > Actinomycetes > Nanopelagicales > Nanopelagicaceae > Planktophila. The sequence goes on from CANGVO010000062.1 coordinate 1,973, forward strand.
AGACATGGTGGGTGGCAACGACAGCGAACCATCAGCCACTTGCGCTTTTAGCTCTGCGCGAGATAACCATTTAATCTCGACGATTTCTTCACCATCAGGTTTAGCAACTTCTGGAAAATCAGTTATAGCTTCAAATGAGATCATGATTGATGCTGGAAATGGCCAAGGTTGTGAACCTAGATAATTAATTTCACGAACAGCCAAGCCTGATTCTTCATTGACTTCACGTTGCACACATTGCTCGAAAGTTTCGCCAGGTTCTAAGAAACCAGCAAAGCAAGAGAAACGTCCTTCAGGCCAGATCGCTTGGCGTCCTAACAAAATACGATCATCAGCGTCTCTAACCAGAACAATTACTGCACAATCAGTGCGGGGATAGTGCTCGCTCTTATCGGCATCACATGTACGAACTGCGCCGCCCATTGCAACTGAGGTTGGCGCACCACATCTTGCACAATGCGAATGAGTTTTATGCCAATTTGATAAGGCAACCGAATGCAGTGCGAGTTCCATCTGTAATTCATTTAAGTCTCCGCCGATTTCGCGCAGAGTTGCGTATCCGGCAGGTGCATCATCACTTTCAGATTTTGGATGGTTTGAATTCCAGGCAAAATAAGGTTGGTTATCTAATTGATCTAAACCTAGAAAATACTTTTCACCAGATTTAAATTCACCACTTTTGATCAACGCCTCAACTTCAGCAGCCGTTAAAAAATGCAGCTCGGTGGCCTGTGCCGAAACGGCTAGCCTTCCATCGCTAAAGTGGACAATCTTGGCTTTGGCCCACATCTGATCAAGTGTTATTTGATTTGATCGCAGATGGCTGGCGCGGTCCATCTTCGATACTTGTCCGTTGACCGCGCTCATAAGGGGCAACGCTACTAGCCTTCGCCATATGCGCATCACCTCGTGGAATCTGCTTCATGGCCTGCAAATTCCGCCAAACCCCGCAGGTCCATCCGCGTCAGCGCTGCGCCAGGCGATCGCCGAAATCGCAAGTGATGTCATCGCAGTGCAGGAAGTTGATTATCGATTACCGCGTACCGGTCTCCTAAATCAAATAAGCGAAATCGCAGCGGCGATGAGCGCAACCGACTGGGCGTTTGCACCCAGCGTCATCGGTACTCCCGGAGAAAAATGGCGCAAACCAAATGCAAACGATCCCAAGTACTTTTCAAATAACTCGATCGGTGATTTGGCTGGAAGTTACGGAATAGCAATCGCATCGAATATTCCTGTTGTGAAATGGCAACGCCTTGATCTTGGTAGATCAGTTATTGGAATGCCCCTTGTTGTTCCAACGGATAGTGAGACCAATAGCCGACCAAAACTTCGTGCTATTTATGTTCACGATGAACCAAGGGTGGCACTGGCCGCAACTCTTCAAAATGGATTTACCGTGATTAATACCCATCTTTCCTTTGCCCCTGGCGTTAACTTGGCGCAATTACGCAGATTAAAGAAATGGGCAGATCAGATTTCTCGAGAAACAAATACAATTCCAATAATTTTAGGTGATCTAAATCTTCCAAAAGATTTCCCGACCATTGGATCTAAATGGAAATCTCTAGTTAGCCAGAACACTTACCCAAGCTGGGGCGCCAAGATTCAATTTGATTACATTTTGGCTAAAGAATTAACTGGATATAAAGTCATTGATCGCAAAACAGTTTCGACAGGCATGAGTGATCACTTGCCGTTGCGGGCTGAATTAATTAGAACCTGAAAGTAGATTGACTAATTGATCGTAACTAAGCAGATCTGCAGGGCGATCAGTTTCACCAGATGGAACATAATGAAATGCCGCCGACACTTGTGTTGGATCAATTCCTTTTAACTTTGCCCAGGCCAGACGATAAACCGCCAACTGAACAGCAGATGACTCACCTAACTTGGAAGAACCTGTCTTCCAGTCGATGACTTCAAATCGCCCATTAATTTCATAGACCGCATCGATGCGTCCACGTATCAAAACCCCGCCAATTACCGCTTCAAATGGCACTTCCACGGCCACCGGGATTCGTGGCGCCCATTCTGATGCCAACCAAGCGTTTTTAAGTTGTTCGAGTGTTTGATCAGGTTCCAGTGGATCTAGGAAATCTAAATCGTCATCGTCAAATAATGTGGCTGCGCGGAAATGGTTTTCGATCCACAAGTGAAAAGCGGTTCCGCGACGAGAATACTCATCTTGTGGTCTTGGCATAGGACGGCGAATATTTAGCGCAAGTTCAACTGGATCTTTATGCAAAGCAACCAAAGTTGAAGTTGATAAACGGGCAGGAAGTGGAATTTCTAAGCCGCCGTTGCGCTGCAAAGTATTTTCATGGATTAAAGCCTGGGCATCTTGTGCCCAAGAGATGACTTCTAGATCGGTTGCTTCAAACTTAGATAAATCGATGGACGTTGCGTTATTTACCAGTGTGATCTTGGATTCAAACTCGGCACGTTTATCACCGAGTGGATCACGCGGCCAAACACCGGTGGCGGGATTCTCGAGTTTTGGATTCTGGCCACCATCTTCAGGTTTATCGGCCATATTTAAAATAGTTCCATATTTTTCGGCGACCATTGCAACTTGATAAAAGATTGACGATGGTTCGACTTTGAGTGCGCCATCGCGCCACCATGATGTTGTGGCGAGCAAATGTGTACGGGCGCGTGTAAATGCCACGTAACCTAAACGAATCTCTTCCCGAATTTTTGTTGCATTGCAAACTTTTCCGTAATCCTCAATTGCTTTCTTGGCTTCAGAATTCTTTGTGGCCCCGTTAAATGAGAAGACCGGAAGTTCTGCGCTATCGCCACGTAGTGCAAACGGAATATGTTTCTCATTGGTAATCCAGTTATCTGGATCTGATTTGTTGATTCCTGGGAATGTTCCCTCTGCTAATCCGGGGACTGCGACAACATCCCATTCAGCGCCCTTTGACATGTGCACGGTGAGAATTTGTACAACATCGCTTCGGACCTCGGGAGCAGCTGATTTCAGGCCTCCTTCTTCCTCCCCAGTGATATCTAGCCACTGCAGGAATGAGGCCAAGGTTCCGCCACTGCGTGCAAATTTTCCTGCTTCGTCTGCAAAGCGATCGATGTGGCGACGTCCAGATCCGGTTCCATCGCGCAACATCACTTCTTCTTCAAGGTGTAGATATCTTTCGATTTCATTTATTAAATCTGTGATGGTGCCGCCGGCGCGCGAGCGAATTCGGCGTAGATCAGATGCGAAGCGCACAATGCGGTTGTAACCCGTTTCCGTGAATGAGCGGCGATCCGCTTTTTCAATTTCATCGACCGTGTCGATAAGTGATCCAAGGAATTGATCATCTGCTTCAGCGCGGTCCGGATTTCCAGCGGCAATTTTCTTGATTAGCGATTTACTTTCTTCGCGAGAACCTTTGGCGCGATTTCGGGAATACGCACCAAGTGCCGCTAGATCTTTAGCACCTAAATTGATTCGCGGTCCAGTGAGATGGCGCATCATCGCGGAACCCGCATCGGGATCAGCAATAATCTTTAGCATTGAAACAATATCCGCAACTTCTGGAACATGAATTAGTCCACCTAAGCCAATTACATCAACTGGCATTCCCGCCGAACGAAGTGCACTTTCAATTGCCGCAATTTGCGAACGTTTGCGAACCAAAACCGCAAAAGTAGTTCGCTTCTGTGGGCTCTGCGCCATTCGCTTTTCTTCAAACCAAAGCGGTGAGAAATAATCTGCGATCGCTTGTGCTTCAGCATCAATTGTTTCAAATACACCACAGCTGAGATTTCCAGCGCCCGCATTTGGACGAGGGGTAAGTGGTGGAACATCAGCACCGCTTTCAACGCGAATTTGTTCTGAAACAACGTTTGCAAGTTCCAGGATTGCTTTATCGTTTCTAAATGTTGTAAGCAATGAATAACGCGCTGCCCCAGTTTGCCCTGGAGCCTTTGGGAAATAGCGACCGAATGAGTTGATTGTGCCAGCGGATGCTCCACGCCAGGTGTAAATAGCTTGGCATGGGTCGCCAACCGCCATTGCGGGGTGCCCGCCACCAAAGAGAGATGACAACATTCTTACTTGTGATTGAGATGTGTCTTGATATTCGTCAAGTAATACAACTGAATACTTTGCACGTTCTAATTCGCCAACATCGGCAAAGTTTGAAGCGATATCGGCGGCTAGCGACATCTGATCATCAAATGAGAGCTGACCCGATTGTTGGCGGCGCTCGATAAAACGTTCCACCATCGGCAATAGCCCAATTCGCTGAGTTAA
>CANGVO010000063.1 GCA_947457445.1 Actinomycetota bacterium
CAGATTTTCTTCAGCGCTCTTTAACAATGTTTCCGCTGTGGTTTTGGACACCGTACCGACCAACGGTCCGTACTTCTTTGAGAAAATCATGTGAGCTATTTGGCCAATCGATTCAGCAAGTTCGGTTCTCGCCTCGTCAAGGGTCGGTTCAGGTCGCGCACTGATGGATGAGAAGTTAAGAACAATTGGCCGCTCGGATTTCATCCGTGCAATTGCTCCCTTGACCGCGGTATCTGAATTTTCGGTACTCATGGATACATTCTCGCATCCTGATAGCGTTAGGCGCTATGGCAGAGAAAAAATCTCGATATCACGCGCGCAACATCGCGGTTTCGACTCTCTTTGCCAGTTTGCTCCTTGGCTTCCTAAATCCGATATCAGCAGACGCCGTAGTTCTAGTCCGTCCAGCAACTCAATGGGGACATGTATACGCCGGTCCTGCTACTACTGACACGCAGCAAAGAAAACCTAAGGTTGCAAACCTTGAAAAGAAATCTAAATTTATTGTTAAGTACAACGGATTTCCTGAGTGGACCAAGATTCAAGTCCAAGCTGCTGTAGATGTGTGGGCGGCAAACTTCGAATCTAAAGTTCCAATTTCTATCGAAGCCACTTGGGAGAGATCGAGATCGTTCAGCATTCTCGGAAGTGCGCGTCCAGGTAACTACTTTGCTAATTTTTCTGGCGCCCCTGATTCCACTCTCTGGTATCCATCAGCACTTGCAAATGCGCTAGCGGGTAAAGATTTAGATGGAAATAAACCAGAAATGATAATTACAGTTAACTCCCTTGCAAATTGGTATCGCGGCACTGGCGTTGGACCAAGTAAAACTGAATACGATCTGCAATCGGTTATGGTGCACGAAATGGCACATGGGTTAGGTTTTCTAGCATCGGATAGTTACGACGAATTCTTCGGTTATGGCTCAATAGATCAACCAACTCCTTATGATGCGTACGTTCAAACTGGAGATGGCCGACGTTTATCGGATCTTCCTTCCCCATCACTTGAACTCGGTGAAGCGCTAACTTCAAAATTGGTTTGGTCAGGCGTTCAGGGAATCGCTGCAAATGGTGGAGTTCCACCTGTTCTCTACACACCAAAGGTTTATCAAGATTCTTCATCAATTAGCCATTTAGATGAGGCAACCTTTACCGCTGCTGGCCCTGATTCGGTAATGACTCCCGAGCTCGATGCCGGGCAAATCTTTCACGAACCTGGACCACTGCTTTTAGCAATGATGCGCGATCTGCGAGTTAAACCACCAACCGGAATAGCTGTCGATGCTCCTCAATTGGTTCGAAATGCTCAAGCGCTCATTTCAGATGCGGGTGCAATTGTTAAATTTGATCCACCTGCCAACGCAAGAGCCGCTCAAATCACTACCTATACAGTTAAAAATGTAAAGACTGGCGCTGAAAAGAGCTTTGCTTCAAGTCCTGCAATTTTAACTGGGCTAAAAAATGGCACAAGCTATACATTTACCATCACCGCAACTAACTCTTTGGGCACGTCAGATCCAGTAACAACTAATGCGATCACTCCTCAGGCTGCTTGGAAAAAGACAGTTATTGATCCGCTTGCAGATGCCCAGAATTTAACTTCAGTCATATTTAATTCCAATCCTGCAATTATTTATCAGGATGGAAAGAATAAATCTTTAAAGCTTGCTCTTTGGAGTGGAAAAATTTGGAACAAGTTAACTGTCGATGGCAGAGGAGGCTCCGCGGGACGTACCCGAAATGCCATCGCTGGAGAAGTTTCGGCTTGTGTAAGTGGCTTTGGAAAAACTCAAACCTTGCACATTTTCTATGCTGACTCAGTTGATCAAGATCTTCGCTATGCAACTTATGATGGAAAAATTTTCAAATATGAAGTTGTAGATGGCAATGGAACAGAAGTCAATAATTATGAGGATCCAATTCGTACTCGAACTGCAAGTGATGTCAGCGTTTCAAGTGCATGTTCGGCAAGCTCGACTGGGGTGCAAGTCTTTTATCGTGATGAATCACAGGGAATTCTCCTTGGTGCAGTTCGCGTGAAAGGCGCAGCGGATTGGAAATATGAGCTGGTCGATGGGGATCGCAAAACTGATGACCGTACGACTGGTGATGTGGCTTTTCACTTAGATGCACTCTTTGATGGAAAAGAAACCATCTTGATTTATGACTCTGTTCTTTCGCGTAATCAGCGCCAAGAACCTACATCTGGCGCCATTCGGATCGCACAACGATCTGGTTTTGGAGCAGCATCGTGGAAATATAAAACCCTTGATGCATCTGGAGGTCCAATCGCCGGTGTCGGATATGACGTGGCACTGCAAAAAGGCGCTCGTGGGATTTTAGCTATTTGGCTAACTTCATCAACTCTTAGCCTTCCAAACGCAGATCAAATTCGCTGGACATATCTTTCTTCACCGACAGATTTCAAAACTTTAGCTACGGCTGGATATGGAACGCCAAGTAAATTCCTAAGTAGCGATGGTTCGAACACTACATTTAACTGTCAAGGGCGCCTCTGCGCTATTGATATTTCAAAAGAATCAATCACGGTAGTTACAAGAGAAATTAGTACAGACGGTTTTGATTCTGCTTGGATCGTTCTTGATAAACGTCGCGTATTGGTTTCTGGCGTTGGTAATCAGTTGGTTTTACTTCGCGCGCAGTGATCTAAATACTAGGTATCTTTAATATCTTTCCACCTGAAGTTAATATCACTAGACCCGTAGCACTTGAATAAGTAAATACAACAGGTGAGATCAAGTCTGCTGAAGTGAAAGCCGAAATTAGCAATCCTTTACTATCAAATTGCAGTACAACCGATTGACCTTTAATAAGTTTTAGACCCGTTACACCTTTCAGAGCAGATGTGGGTTCTAGTACTGCGTAAACCGAAGCATTAGGTCCACTAGCAGCGAGTGTTGCGCCAGTTGAAGCTATACGAGTTGTCCAAGTTGGTTTAAATGAAGAATTAAACTTAGTCAGTGCACTCTCTATCGTGCTTCCACTTCTCACAGATCCAGTTACGAAAAGTGAACTAGTTGCGCTTTGCCAATTACGAATAGCTTTTGGCGCCGAACTACGAACCACGCTGGAAATAGTGCCGGTTTTCGCAACCTTAATTAGGATTCCATCTACTCGCCCAACTAACTTGGTTCCGCCAAGATTTTCGCTGCTAGCTCCAAAAAGATAAGTTGTCCCATCTGGGCTGCGGGCAATTGAGTTTAATTTTGTTTTTAATGTTCCTATCTTTAAATCGCTAGAGAATTTTCCTGCGGTGAATGTCGTCAAGAATTGACCATTTTCATTTGAGGCAATGAGTGAGATTCCAGTTGCGCTCACCGAAATTGCATCCACTAAAGCAACATTCGGGGTTGAACTTTGATTCACTAACTCGCCATATGAATTGATCTGCCAAATTGTTAAATTATTCATATCAGCGCGCACCGGTTTAGGATTTTCGACTTCAACGCCATCCGGATTGAGTGCTCCCAAATCAGCCGTTGCTGATTCAGGCAGTGCTGCCACGGCGCTGTTGCCCGCTAGCCAAAGTGTTCCTTCGGCATCAACGGCCGAGGCTGTAGCAACTTCATCTAAGCCAGAATCAATGGTTTTGGACCATAGTTCAGTGCCCGCAAAATCAAAAGCGCGAACTTTAATGTCTGCTGTTAGGCCAAATAGATTTTCATAAGTAAGAATCGCTTTTTTTGAGACGTTTAATCCTTCCGCTTTCACATCTTGCATCAATGGGACGAGCGATTTAGCCGAAATATTTTTTGGGGCGGCATGGGCATCGGTAAGCGTCGCCATCATTGCGATAGCAAGAAGAATTACAAATTTATTATGCGAGTTCTTGCGAGCGATCACGAGCTGCCTTCATTGCTTTTGCGACAATACCGGAAATATCTGAGTCGTTAAATGAATTAAGCGCAGCAAACGTCGTTCCGTTTGGGCTGGTTACCTTTTCCCGAAGTGTTGTGGGTGAATCACCAGATTGATCAAGAAGCTTTGCTGCTCCTATAATTGTTTGGATGGTAAGCGTTGTGGCATCGGAATGAGATAGCCCAAGTGAAACCCCGCCATCAATCATCGCTTCAACAAACCTAAAGAAATACGCGGGACCTGATCCGCTAGTTGCAGTAACGGCATCTTGTAAATCTTCATCTACTTCGATCACCTTGCCGACGGCTCCCAAGAATCCAAGTGTGAAGTTGCGTTGTTCCTCAGTAACCAAACCACAACAGGAAATTGCGGACATTCCCGCGCCGACCAAGGTTGGTGTATTTGGCATAACTCGAATAACCGGGTTAGCACTGGTTCCAATTTGATCAGCTATATCCCTGATCTGCTTTCCTGCTACAAAAGAGATGACTAAAACGCCTTTGTGAATGGAGGTTTTAATCTCAGCTAAAACTGTCGCCATGTCTTGCGGCTTAACAACCAAGAGGATCAGATCGGCTTTTGCAACATTTTCCATCAATTCCACATTGGATACTTTGTATTTCACTTCTAATTCTGCAGCACGTTCGGCGCGCTTTTCAGAAATTGTGATTGCAGATGGGGAAATCCCATAAGTGATCAGGGCAGATATCAAGGCTTCGCCCATAACCCCTGCGCCGATGACTGCTATCTGTTTTTCTGAATTAGCCATAGTGAAAGAGTACGCGTAGGCTCTGCAACTATGTCAGAAATTAAGCCAGGTTTTGCGCGCGATTGGGTTGAATTTACCGACCCGAATGATCCCGAAGAAATCTTTAAATGTGATCTGACTTGGCTAACCTCGTATTGGACTTGTATTTACGGCGATGGTTGCAAAGGTGTCTTTGAGAATCGCCCTAACGCCGGATGCTGTACCGAAGGTGCAATGTATTCCGATGAAGATGACGAAGAACGTGTGCGCAAAGCGGCGGCAGATTTAACTCCAGAAATGTGGCAATTTTTTGAACAAGCCCGACCAAAGAAACCAAATGGTCAACTGCGAATTTCAGATCTTGATGAAGACAAGGAACGCAAGACGCGCACTATTGATGATGGATGTATCTTCTTAAATCGTAAAGGTTATGAGGCTCCAGGCTTCAATGGATCTTTTGGATGTGTACTTCACCACTTGGCGCAGAAAGAAAACCGTCACTTTGTTGATACGAAACCAGATGTATGTTGGCAGCTCCCGCTACGTCGCAGTTTTGAAACGCGAGAAGTTGGCGAGCGCGAATATTCAATTACGGTGATTGGTGAGTACGAACGTCTTGCATGGGGCGATGGCGGCGATGATTTTGATTGGTATTGCACTAGCAACACTGATGCGCACGTCGGTAGCGAACCGGTTTACATTTCTAATCGCACCGAACTCCAGGCTTTGATGGGTGAGGCCGCCTATGCGGTACTTGCCGAGCACTGCGATAAGCGCGTAAAAGGAATTAATGACGCGAAAGCTCGCTCACTTCCACTCTTTGTTATCCAACACCCAGCAACTATCGCCGCTGGGAAGTAGTCATCCCTACGCTCTAGAGTTGGCCCATGGCTAAAGTCGAGAAGGACCCGTTCCGCTGTGCAGAATGCGGTTGGACATCCCAGAAATGGGTGGGCCGTTGCGGTGAATGCCAAGCCTGGGGAAGCGTCGAAGAAATCGCTGCACCCAAGAAACTATCTTTAGTCGCTGGAAAAGTTACACATGCAGCAACCCCTATCGGAGATGTTGATCTTTCATCCGCGCGTGCGCGTGCAACTGGCGTATCTGAACTCGATCGCGTACTTGGTGGTGGCCTCGTTCCGGGCGCTGCAATTCTTTTGGCAGGCGAACCTGGTGTAGGAAAATCAACACTTCTCCTATCTGTTGCCGCACAAACTGCATCAAAGGGAATTCCAGCACTTTATATAAGCGGTGAGGAATCAGCTTCACAGGTTCGTTTGCGGGCAGAGAGAATTAACGCCGTTGATCCCAAATTATTTCTCGCTTCTGAGACAGATCTTGGCGCAGTAATAGCGCATATAGATTCGGTTAAACCAGAGCTTTTAATTATTGATAGCGTTCAAACAATTGGTTCTTCCGCTGCAGATGGTTCACTTGGCGGTGTAACCCAAGTTCGTGAAGTTGCAGGCGCGCTTATTCGAATTTGTAAAGATCGCGATATAACTTTGTTGCTAGTTGGACATGTTACAAAAG
>CANGVO010000064.1 GCA_947457445.1 Actinomycetota bacterium
ATTTTGCGAAAACGTGATGTAGTCATGGGATAAGTATCTCCTATTTGTTTACTTGTTGCTGTGCCGCTTCTGTGAAAAGTATGTGATTTAAAGCGAGCGGTATAGATCAGAATGATCCTTAATCATGCGATCAAGTGAGAAGTACTGATCTGCACGTGCCTTTCCAGCCTCACCCATTAACTTCCGCAATTGGGCATCTCGCACTAACTTTTCAATGGCATTTGCTAGATCAGTTGGATTTGATTCCGTTAAATAGCCTGTCGAGTGGTCGATAACTACGTCGCTCACAGAACCGACATTTGTAGAAACCAGCGGAAGCGAATATTGAGATCCTTCGATCAGAACCAAAGAGACGGCTTCATTATCACTACATAAAACCAAAATATCGGCTGCTGAAAATGCAGCAGAAGTATCTTTTTGCCAACCTAGTAATGTCACAGGAAGATTTTCACTCGAAATTCTTGTAGAAACGGAATCTTTAAGTTCTCCATCTCCGGCAACTATAAATTTAATATCAACATTTCTGTCTCTGAGTACTGAGACTGCATCCAATAGACGATCTGGTCTCTTAATTTGCGTAAGCCGCCCAACAAATAGACAATAAATTGAATCTAAATCCAAATTGAGCTGGGTTCGAGCTTGTAATTTAGGAATCAACTTCGCGCGGGTTAAGCCCGGGAAGAAGACCGAATACTGGCCTTCTTTTCCAATTCCTACTTTTATCAAATCGTTCTTGACTTGGTTACCCATAGCGATCAAACGATGCGTTTTTTTAGCGAGGATTAATTCAGATTTAACCAAAAGGCTGGTCTTGAATTTGGAGAAATAACCCTCCAGCAAATGTCCATGAAAAGTATGAACACGTTTAGCACTTGGGGCGGCTATCAACGCCGCTATTCTGCCCAGCAACCCGGCTTTAGAAGTATGAGTATGGATGACATCAGGTTTGAAGTCGCGTATTTGGCTTATCAATGCAAAGAGAGCTAAAAAATCTTTAGCGGGCGAGATTGCTCTTTGGAGTGAGGGAATCTTAATAAAAGGGATATCTGTGGCGATCTTCTCTAAATAATCTTCCTCGGTACCATCACAATTTCCGATCACCAATTTTGCATTGATTTCTTTAGGATCAAAATTCCGAATCAAGTTGGCCAGCAAAACAGCGACACCACCCGTATTCATGCGCGTCACAATATGCATGACACGGGTAGGCCTACCTTTATTGCTCATGTGGTTATCTTCTCGCAAAAAGGCGCGATAATTGCGCACATGAGCAGTGGTGAATTCGTATCTAACTGCACCGCTGATTCGTTGGCGCAGGCAGCCCAATTACTTAAAGATGGAGGCCTAGTCGCCCTTCCTACCGAGACTGTTTATGGACTTGGTGCGGATGCGACAAACCCGAGCGCGGTTGCCCGCGTATATAAAGCGAAGGGCCGTCCTGCTGATCATCCGCTTATTGTTCATATTCATTCGATGCAATCGCTGGGCGATTGGGCAGATGAGATACCAAGTTATGCAATTTCGTTGGCTCGTGATTTTTGGCCTGGACCAATGACTTTAGTTTTAAAGCGAACAATTTTGGCTGAAGATTTTGTAACTGGAGGACAGCCAACAGTTGGGTTGCGCGTGCCAGATCATGCGGTTGCACTGGCACTTTTATCTGCCTTCGAAAAGATTGGTGGAAAAGGAATAGCTGCACCAAGTGCGAATCGTTTTGGTCATGTTTCACCAACTACTGCAAAGGCAGTGCAAGAAGAACTGGGTGAGTATTTAGAAACAAGAGATCAAATTTTAGATGGTGGCCCGTCAACGGTAGGCGTTGAATCGACCATCATCGACTGCACATCAGATTCCCCACGAATATTGCGCCCAGGAGCGATCACAATTGAAATGATTGAAGAATCAACTGGGCTAAAAGTTTCAACCGCGGAAACAAATATTCGCGTAAGCGGATCGTTAGAAAATCATTACGCACCAAATGCATCTGTACATTTAAATCGCGATCCAATTTTGGGTGAGGGATTTATTGCAATGGCACAAATAGAAACACCATCAGGCGTAGTTCGTCTTGCATCTCCCACATCTATTGAAGAGTTTGCTCGCGTTATATATTCCGCACTTCGTGATGCTGATGCGCGCCACCTCAACTCAGTTGTTGTCGCAGAACCAGCAGGAGATGGCCTCGCTCTTGCCATCCGCGACCGCTTAATGCGAGCGTCTAAAGGACGTTAAATCTCCGCTAAGATACGGCGAGTATTTAGGGGAGATTTTGCTTAAATACAGTGGGGCCTATAGCTCAGTCGGTAGAGCAACGGACTTTTAATCCGTGGGTCGACGGTTCGAGCCCGTCTGGGCCCACGTGTCAGGACTTAAGAAAAAGAAAAGCAATTCTTGGCTTCCGATTTATCTCGCCCTCGGTTTTGTATGGGGATGCTCATTTATCTTTATCAAACTTGGACTCGAATTCTTAACTCCATTTGGAGTCGCCTTCGGGCGCTGCGCGCTCGGTGCACTGACTTTGTTGGGATGGGCAAGATATAAAGGAATTGCACTTCCTAAATCAAAGTTCCTATGGGCGCATCTTTGGGTTGTCTCGATGTTGTTAAACGTTATTCCTGGAGTCTTATTTGCACTGGCAGAAACAGAAGTAACATCAATTTTGGCTGGAATTATTAATGCGGTAACCCCACTAATGACCTTGATCGCAATCATGTTAGTAACGCGAGAAGAGAAGCCAAAGTTTTATCAGGTCTTTGGGATTGCAATCGGATTCATTGGAGTCTTAATCGTTTTGGGAGCATGGAAAGGGCTTGGCGAAAATCCACTGTGGGCCATTCTTGTTTTGCTATTCTCGGTTACTTGTTATGGATTTTCATTCCCTTATTCGCGGCGATTTGTTATTCCTCACAAACTGCCGTCCGAATCTGTTGCTGCCGCACAAGTAACAACTGGCGCAATCACTTTGCTTCCATTTTATTTGTTTGATGGAATTGCTCAAGATAATTATCAACCTGGACCAGTATTTGCAATGCTGGCACTCGGAATTTTTGGTAGTGGTTTTGCCTACATTTGGAACTTTAAAGTGATGGAACTGGCAGGAAGTGCTATTGCCAGCAGCGTTACTTATTTAACACCGGTTGTGGCAGTACTGGTTGGCATTTTGTTTTTACAAGAAAGCATTTATTGGTATGAACCAGTTGGTGCGCTGATTGTTTTATTGGGCGCTGCTATTGGACAGAACCGAATCAAATTGATTAGTCGATCTTCCAACCATCTTTAATTGGTCCAAGATCAACACCAGCAGCGGCATGGTTGCTAGCTTCACCGCGGGCCATCTGAGCTTCATGGGCACTGTTGTGCCAGCGCTCTTCTACTTTTCCGTATTTCCAGAGAAGTAATGCAATTCCCCAGACGACCGCGAATGCCGCCACAATGAAGTAACCAGCACTATTTAAGTTAAAAGCCAAAGCGTAATCCCAGAAACCGCCAGTTAAATTCAGCTGTTGCGCAATAACTTGGCAAATTTCGAGGCCACCAACAAAGAGAGCAACGGCAACAGATAATCCAGTAATAATTATGTTGTAGTAAACCTTGCGAACTGGTTTAGAAAAAGCCCAACCGTAGGCAAAGTTCATAAATGATCCATCAATTGTGTCAAGCAAACTCATACCGGCGGCGAAGAAAAATGGCAATGATAGAACTGCCCACCAAGGCAGTCCGGCGATGACTGATGATCCAGCGAGAACAAGCAAGCCGATTTCAGTGGCAGTATCAAAACCTAAACCAAAGAGAATTCCAAGCGGATACATCTTCCAGCTCTTGTCAATGCGGCGAGCAATAGGACCAAAGAAACGCATCAACAAACCACGAGAGTTTAGGTGTTTTTCTAACTCTTCTTCGTTGTATAAACCTTTACGCATTTTTAAGAAAACGCCAACGATTGATACCAAAATAACTAAGTTCAAGATTGCAATTAACATCAAGAATGTTCCGGAAACGGTCAGACCAATTAAACTTGTGTAATGATGAAGAGTTGAATCTTCATCCTTAAGTTGTGAGCCAAGCGCTTTGATTCCAAAGTTAAGGAGAATTGCCAAAGCGGCTACAACCGAGGAGTGACCGAGTGAAAAAAAGAATCCAACCGCTAAAGGTCGTTGACCCTCAGACATCAATTTACGAGTGGTGTTATCAATTGCACTGATGTGATCGGCATCGAATGCGTGACGCATTCCCAGCGTGTATGCCAGAACAGCAGTACCCCAACCAAATAGCGTGCCGTCAGATAATTCGTATCTTCCACTGGTGGCTTGCCACATCAAGAGCACACCAGCAATGTGTAAGAAGGCGATGAAGCCGAACATGGCAGCCATACGGCGCCATTCGTCGCGGGTCAGGCGTTCGCGCAGGGGAATTCGCGGCGTATCACTGACGATCTTGTTCATGGAGCTCCAAACGGGGGTGATCTCTAGATGCAAATGACTTGCAAGAAGCCAAGGGTAACCGAGGTCGGTTGAGCCTGTCCACGCGAAAATTGCGCCCTATTCTTTAGCCCATCATGGTGGGATTTCTTCTGGCAATTGCCCTTGCTCTGGGGTTATTTAACGCGCCCTCCGCACAAGGACAAGTCTGCCCTTCCCTTTCGACTGACTGGGTGTCAAAAGAAAACTCCAAGCCAGGCAGCAAGGATTGGAGCTCGGGAATTCCGATGCGCTTTAGCGCGGATTTTTCTCGACGAAAAAACGTAGACCGAATAGAAGGATATTTTGATCTCACTTCGGTGCGGTGCGGTGAAAGCACGCAGATTCATTTACTTGGTTCGAAGCAAGCCACGGTCGAAATCTATCGAATGGGATATTACAAAGGTAATGGCGCTCGCTTAGTTGATAAGAAAAAGATCAAAACCGGATGGGAATTTAGGGCAAGTGAAAAATACTTGCCAGGTCAGTATCTATTTAAGTTAAAGGCCTTTAATCGTGCCGCGACATTTGTTCCACTTGTAATCAGCGATCCGAGCACCCCCAGCGATATTACATTTATTTCATCAGTGCTTACTTGGCAGTCATATAACCAATGGGGTGGGTACTCCCTTTATAAAGGTCCAGATGGAAAACGTGAGACGCGAGCCTCGGAAGTTTCTTTCTTAAGGCCGTACGACGGAGATGGAACGGGCCAGTTCCAATACATGGAATTTCCAATAGTGAAAGCTGCTGAAAAATTGGGCTTGGCAATTAACTATGCCACTGATTTTGATTTAGATTCTAAATCTGATTTGTTGTTAAAAACCAAAGCGATTGTACTTGGCGGACATAGCGAATATTGGACGACAAATATGCGAGATGCAGTTGAGAGTGCAGTGGATCGCGGAGTAAATCTAATTGTCTTGGGTGGGAACACCGCATATAACCGCATAGATATAAATGGATCTGAAATTTCAAATATTAAAGAGTGGCGAACTCTTGGCAGACCAGAGATTGATCTACTTGGATCGCAGTATTTTGTTTTAAATTTCAAGCGAGATATGGTGATCGAAACTTCGCAATGGCCATTCAATAATTTGCCAAAGGGCTCGATAATTAAGGGTGTTTTTGGCTATGAGGCCGATACGCCGATTACCTTTAACGGCCCACCCGTCGAAACAGTTGCTCGGTCGGCCATACTTCCTACGGAAAAATCTATTCCCGCGATGGCAACGTATTACACCCGCCCGTCGGGGGCCGGAATTCTTAATATGGCTACTAATGGCTGGGTTTGTGCCATAGAGAATAAGTGCCCTTGGGGCCATACCTTTGATCTTTCGACACAGAAACAAATCCGCCAAGTTACGGAAAATATCTTGAGAGAGATGCCGCGTGGGCCGCTGGGAAATTGGCGGACGGCGTTTACTCAAAATAACGCACCTTCTTAATTATTTGGGAGTAATGTCTCGCTCATTCACCGCAAGGTGGCTAGTTGAACTACTAAATCAACGGGGGTATCGATGAGCGAAGACGAAGGCCAAGACGAGCTCGTAACGGAAGAAATGCTCTGGGATCGAATTCCCGAAGTA
>CANGVO010000065.1 GCA_947457445.1 Actinomycetota bacterium
AAACATCTGCATTCACATATGTCGGCAGTGCTTCCCCAAAGTCGGGATTTGGGTCTCGGTGCGTTAATGAAGCACCATCAGTTTGCATGGGCACGTGAAAGAGATATTCCATTTATAACTTGGACCTTTGATCCCCTTGTGCAAAAGAACGCCGCGTTTAATATTTCAAAACTCGGAGTTGAAGTCGTCGCTTATTACCCAGATTTTTATGGCTCAATGAACGATTTGGTAAACGCTGGTGATGCATCTGATCGCGTTATGGCAAAGTGGAACGTTTCGGCAACTATGCCGCCAGCACCACGCGTCTTTTCTGAACTGCCGCCTCATGCAATAAGTATTCCTATTCCCGAAGATATCGTCGAAATGAGGGCGAAAAGTGCAGACGAGGCGAAGAACGAGCGCTTACGTGTAAGGACTCAATTTCTAGATGCGCTTGAGAATGGATACAAAGTTGTCAGCTTTTCAAAAACAGATGGATATATTTTTGCTAAGGAGACAACGTGAAAATTGTTGAATATGAACTTCGAAGAATTCATCTGCCGCTTGTAAGGCCATTTAGAACTTCGTTTGGTACTCAATCCGAACGGGAAGTATTGCTAGTTAAGGTTACGACTGAAGATGGCGTCATCGGCTGGGCTGAGTGTGTAGCTATGTCTGCGCCACTTTATTCACCTGAATATGTATCGGGGTGTTTAGAGATGATGCGAACTTTCTTGATACCTGCATTAAATAAGGCGACAGAAATTTCCGCTGCTGAAGTTGGGCAGATTTTAAAGCCTTTTCTAGGTGCTCAAATGGCTAAAGCTGCTCTGGAAACCGCTGTACTGGATGCAGAATTAAAGATAGCTGGTATTTCCCTCGCAAATTATCTTGGTGCAAATAAAACCAAGGTTCCTTGTGGAGTATCAGTCGGAATTGCGCCGTCAATTGAGGCCTTAGTTGATGAAGTCACCTCGTATGTTGAGGCTGGATATAAACGAATCAAACTTAAAATTGAGCCTGGTTGGGATATCACACCGGTCAGAAAAATACGTGAACTATTCCCAGATAAACCACTTCAAGTCGATGCAAATCAAGCGTACTCAAGAACTGACTTTAAACATTTAAAACAGTTAGATGAATTTAACTTGCTACTCATCGAACAGCCATTAGAGGAGCACGACATCCTCGGCCATGCGCAACTGGCAGAAATTATGACAACGCCAATTTGTTTGGATGAATCTATTATCTCCTTGCATTCTGCCCAAGATGCTCTCGAACTTAAAGCCACATCAGTAATAAACATCAAACCTGGTCGTGTTGGTGGGTACCTAGAATCGGCAAGAATTCATAATTATTGTCTAGAGAAATCGATCCCAGTTTGGTGTGGTGGAATGTTAGAGACAGGGATCGGCCGTGCGGCCAATCTTGCATTAGCCGCTCTTCCTGGATTTACTTTGCCTGGCGATACATCTGCCTCATCTAGATTCTTTAAGAAAGACATTACAACACCGTTTGAAATGATTGATGGGCACCTAGAAGTTCCCAATGGCGTTGGTATCGGTGTTAGCCCAGATATTGAGTACATGAATTCAATTACGAAATCTGTTGAAATATTTACTGGCAAATAGTTTTTCGAACTGGTGGCGGGTGAAGGATTTGAACCTTCGAAGGCAGAGCCGGGGGATTTACAGTCCCCTCCCATTGGCCGCTCGGGCAACCCGCCAGGGTCAATCTTTTACGGCGGGCGCAAGATTACCTCAAATTATTATTGAGGGGTAATCGGCTATTTAGACTGCCTTTTCCAGATAAATACGAGGACTAGCAAGCCACCAATTATCGCTGTGGCGCTAAGGATCAAATAAATAGAAATTTTATTTTCCGATTTAATCGGTTCTGAACTAATTGGACCTACTTCAGTTTCCGAAGTTGTTACAGCCATTGCTTCAACAGTAAAAGCAAAATCACCATTAATCACATGCCCATCGGCGGCAACTGCTCGGTATTCAACGCTGAAAATTCCAGTTTTATCACTGGGGGTTAATTCTTTAGAAAGTGTTGCACCTGAAACGCTAATTTCGCCGACACTCACTTCTTCACCGGCGGGGTCTAAGACTGAAATGGAATTGGAATTTCCAATCACAACCAAATCTTCAGCAAAGGTGATACTGATAGTTGCGGGAAGTGAGGAAATCACAGAATCTTTTTGAGGTGTAGAGCTAACAAGTACCGTATGCGCTGATGCTGGCGAATTAGCAAAGGCGAGGAAGATTGCTCCTAATATCACGGTTATCTGCCTAAGGCGCATACTTGAATTCTACTTCTTATAAACTTTATAAATTCTGTTTGGCGCGATAACCTTGCGTCATTCAAAGTGATCTTCACCGCTTTTAGGAGGGCCAAGAATGGCTGATAGCAGTTTCGACGTTGTTTCCAAGATTGATCGTATGGAGCTCGATAACGCAATTAATCAAGCGATCCGTGAAATTGATACACGATTCGATTTTAAAAATACAGGTGCCAAGATTGAAATGGCCGGCGAGAAAATAAACATTGAAGCCGATACTGAAGAGCGCGCTAAGGCAACTTTGGAAGTTATCAAGGACAAGATGATCAAGCGCGGAGTTTCACTTAAGCATATCGATCCAGCCGAACCACAACTTTCTGGCAAAATTTATAAGATATCTTGCCCACTTAAAGAAGGCATCTCGACAGAAAATGCTAAGAAGATCGCCAAGTTCTTGCGCGATGAAGGCCCAAAATCAGTTAAATCTCAGATCCAAGGTGATGAACTTCGCGTTACAAGCAAGAGCCGTGATGATCTCCAAACCACCATGGCGATGATTAAAGAAGGCAAGTGGGACTTCGCGGTTCAATTTGTTAACTTCCGTTAATTGAAAAAACAGAAGCTCGGCCTGATCTACGGGGTTAGCGCATACGTTTTATGGGGAATGTTTCCGCTTTACTGGCCATTGCTACAACCCGCAAACCCACTTGAAATCGTTTCGCACCGCGCCGTTTGGACCTTGGTTTTCTGTTTAATTGTTTTGGCTGTAACCCACGCTCTTAAGTCCACGCTAGCGACATTTCGTCGCCCTAAAGTTGCGATCAAACTCTTTCTGGCATCAGTTCTTATCTCGATCAACTGGTTGATTTACATCTGGGCTACCAATAATGGTCATGTCGTTGAGGCATCGCTTGGGTACTACATAAATCCATTGATTATCATCGCCTTTGGAGTGCTGTTACTAAAAGAGAAGATGCGCAAACTTCAATGGGTAGCAGTTTCGATTGCAACTGTTGGGGTGATAATCCTTACCGTTGATTATGGACGCTTGCCTTGGGTAGCACTTGGTCTTGCGCTTTCATGGGGAACTTACGGCTTAGTTAAGAAACAACTTGGTCTTGGCGCACTTGAAGGGCTGGCGATTGAAACACTTATCGCATTTATTCCTTATTGCGGTTACTTACTATTTATTGGCAGCAAAGGTGAAGGGCAATTTGGCCATGAAATTGGGTTAACTACGCTGCTAATTAGCGCTGGTGCGGTAACCGCAATTCCACTTTTGTTATTTAACGGATCGACGACTCGACTTCCGTATTCAACTATCGGTCTCTTGCAATACATAACCCCAACGATTCAATTTTCAATTGGCGTATGGGTAAATCACGAAGATATGCCAACAGCGCGTTGGGTTGGATTTATATTTATTTGGCTTGCGCTAATGACTTTAGCAACGGATCTTCTGAAATCAGGCAGATCGGTCGATAACAGCATCGCATAACGAAAAGAGCGCACCTGTTGCCGGTCCTACAGGAAGTGGACCAAGAGCAGTACGAGCATCTTTTGCAATCTGTCCAAGCTGTTGGCGAGCAAGATTTAGGGCCTCGTGTGAGCGAAGAGCGCGTAGTACTTGTTGAACTTCTGTTTCATCATGGATGGGCCCGCTGAGTAATCGTTGTAAATCGGCATCTTCTGGCTTGCCTGATGCCATCACATTTAGTGTTACTAGAGTTGGTACGCCTTCACGCAGATCAGTGCCTGGCGTCTTTCCGGATTGATTTGATTCACTTGCAATATCAATTACATCATCGGCTAGCTGAAAGGCGATTCCGATTTGTTCGCCAAACTTTGTAAGTGTTTCCGTTATTTCGCGTGGGGCACCTGAAAGAAGTGCACCAAAACGTGCACTTGTCGCGATTAGAGAACCGGTCTTATCCCCCACAACACGCAGATAATGCGCCAACGGATCTTCACCATTTTGTGGACCTTGCGTCTCCATAATTTGACCAATTACTAGACGTTCGAATGTGCGCGCTTGTAAGCGAACTGCTTCAGGTCCAAGATCTGCCAGTAAATCAGATGCTTTAGAAAACAAGTAATCACCGGTCAAAATAGCGATGGTATTTCCCCAACGATTGTTTGCACTTTCAACGCCGCGACGCATTGGCGCTTCATCCATAACGTCATCGTGATAAAGAGTTGCTAAGTGTGTTAATTCGCAAACTACTGCCGCCGGGATAACTCCCTTGCTGGTGCTGTCGCCAAAGTGTGATGAAATAAGTGTGAGCAATGGACGTAAACGCTTTCCGCCAGCTGCCACTAGGTGGCGAGAAGTCTCTTCAACTAGCGGGTAATCACCCTTTATGTGTTCGCGAAGAAGCTCTTCGACACCTTGCATACCAACTGCTAAATCCGCCTCTAAAGAGGGATCTAGATCAGGGATGCCGAATGATGCCATTAGCGAAGGAACTGTGCGGTGCTTTGAATAAAGTCAATCAAAGGCGTTGGGTAAATTCCAAGTGCAAATGTTGCAACTGCAGAGATCACGATCGTGAGTTGCGTGTAAATGGATGGAATTACTACTGATGTTCCATCTTCAACTGGATCTTTAAAGAACATCAACACAATTACGCGGATATAGAAGAAGGCCGCGATTGCAGATGAGAGCACGCCAGTTACCAAGATCGCAGTTGAGCCACTCTCGTATGCCGCTGAGAAAATCGAGAACTTTCCAATAAATCCACTTGTAAGTGGAATTCCAGCAAAGGCCAATAAGAATCCCGCAAAGGCTGTTGCAACCCATGGTGAACGCTTGCCTAATCCGCTCCAACGATTGAGGTCAGTAACTTCGCCCGCTGAATCTCGTACCAAAGTAACAATTGCGAATGCACCGACTGTAGCTATGCCGTATGAGAAGAGATAGAAGATTGATGCATCAAGACCTGACTTATTAAGTGCGATAACACCAGAGAGCAAGAAACCTGCGTGAGCAATTGATGAGTACGCGAGCATGCGCTTTACGTCGCGCTGTGCAATAGCAACGAGAGAACCAAAAACCATCGTGATTAGCGCAATTGCAATTAGCGCTGGACGCCACTGCCAAAACGCTTCAGCAAATGAGACGTAGAAAATACGAAGCATCGCTCCGAAAGCGGCAACTTTTGTTGCTGCTGCCATGAACGCTGTTACGGCGGTTGGCGCGCCTTGATAAACATCTGGCGACCAAGCATGGAAAGGAACGGCGCCAACTTTAAAGAGAAGTCCAACAGATAGGAATGCGATACCGAGCAATAGATAAACATCGTTTCCGGTTCCACCAATTACTGCGGCATGAATGCCTGCAAATGAGACAGATGCTGAGTATCCATACAGATAAGCAACGCCCATCAAGAAGAAAGCAGATGAAAATGCGCCAAGTAGGAAGTACTTAAGTGCAGATTCTTGCGACATCAGACGGCGACGGCGCGATAATCCCGCAAGCAGGTAGAGAGGAAGTGAAAGAACTTCTAGGGCAACAAAGAGAGTGATCAAATCTGTTGCAACAGGGAATAACAGCATTCCAGCTACAGCAAAGAGCGTCAGTGGATAAATTTCGGTAACTCTCAAATCTTGCTGAAGTGAAGTCCGCTCTTCATCTGATCCTGGAAGCGCTGCCGCAAGTGCTGTGAAGTTCTCTTGGTCTGCAAGAA
>CANGVO010000066.1 GCA_947457445.1 Actinomycetota bacterium
ATTGCTGATCCACCTGCGACCACGCGAGCATGTGAAGGAACGCGAGCAAGGAAACCTTTGACGCGTTCGAATTGCGCCGCGTTGTTAACCGGACCAACGATGACATCTTCATTTGGCATACCAACTGCGATTTCATTCGTTGCTTGATTAGCTAGAAGTTTAACCATCTCTTCATAAACGCCTTCTTGTACCAATACGCGAGTTGCGGCAGTGCAATCTTGGCCAGAATTAAAGAATCCCGCGATGGCAATACCCGCAGCAGCGGCCTCAAGGTCTGCGTCATTGAATACAACAACTGGGGCCTTGCCACCTAGCTCAAGGTGAACGCGCTTTAATTGTTTTGCGGCGCTTCCCGCAACTTCCATACCGGCGCGAACTGAACCGGTGATTGAAACCATTGCAGGTGTTGCATGTTCAACAACTGCTTTACCGGTTTCACGTTCGCCGCAAATTACATTTATTACGCCATCAGGTAAAAACTCACCCATGATCTCTGCCATGAAAACGGTTGATGCAGGTGTTGTATCACTTGGCTTAAGAACTACAGAGTTTCCTGCTGCAATCGCAGGCGCCCATTTCCATACAGCCATCATCATCGGATAGTTCCAAGGTGTTACTTGTCCGCAAACACCAACAGGTTCGCGACGTATAAACGAGGTCATGCCTTTCATGTATTCGCCAGCAGACTTACCTTCTAAGTTACGTGCAGCGCCAGCAAAGAAGCGGATTTGGTCGATCATTGGTGGGACTTCCTCGGAAGTCGTTAGCCCGATTGGCTTTCCACAGTTCTCAGATTCAATCGCAATAATCTCATCAGCGCGAGATTCGATGGCGTCTGCAATTTTCAGTAGTGCGCGTTGGCGCTCAGATGGAGTTGAGTCGCGCCAACCGGTGAAAGCGTTGGCAGCGGCGGTCATTGCCTTATCAACATCGGCAGCGTTTGAATTTGGCGCTGTAGCAAATGCCTTTCCCGTTGCAGGATTTGTTAGCGTTGTAACTTCACCTGAAGAGGAGTCGACTAGCTTTCCATTTACAAAGTTCTGCAGCTTCTTCATTTTTAGTTAAGCCCCTTCAGTGCTCGAACCAATTGATCACCATGATCTTTTGGATGATTTGAATATCCTTCTAGCCATTTTGCAATTGTGTAGTGGCCGGATTCTGTATGAACACCTGCTTTTTCTAAATCTGATTCTTCCAAACGCTTCACAATATCTAAAGACCCGGCACGTACTGCAGCAAAAATGGCAATTGAATTTTCAACTGGAGCTCTCTCGTAACCAAGTTGTGGTGCAACGGCCCACAAGTTTTCGTCATAGCCCTGAATGATTGATCCTTCGGGTTCGGCTACTAATCGACGTAAGCGTGCATATGACTGTGCTTCCGAATCAGCCAAGTGATGAATTATCTGTCGCGCAGACCAACCTTCAGGGTGCTTGATATCTAATTGGTCTTTCATTACCCCACGCGCCAAATTCAAAAAGTATTGCGTGGCCGATTCGTATGCTGCCGCTGATTCTTGAATGCTCATGCGGTTGAGTCTATTTACTCTTTTCCGCTGCTGCCAACTGCCCGCAAGCGCCATCAATTTCGCGTCCTCGGGTATCGCGCACGGTAACGGGGACCCCGTAGTTTTCGAGAATACGTACGAACTCCTCTTCGTCTTCACGGCGCGATGCGGTCCATTTTGAACCGGGGGTCGGATTAAGCGGAATCAAGTTCACGTGCGCATTACGGCTCTTGAGTAAGCGACCCAATAAATCTGCTCGCCAAGATTGGTCATTGATATCGCGAATAAGGGCGTATTCGATTGAATAACGACGGCCGGTCTTCTTTTCATAGGCGTCGGCGGCGGCCAATACTTCACGAACTTTAAAACGCGAGTTAATTGGAACAAGTGAATCTCGAAGTTCGTCATCCGGAGTGTGAAGAGATACTGCCAATGTGCAGTTAATCCCTTCATCCATCAACTTTTCAATTCCATTAACTAATCCCACTGTTGAGACCGTGACA
Source organism: Actinomycetota bacterium (assembly GCA_947457445.1). GTDB lineage: Bacteria > Actinomycetota > Actinomycetes > Nanopelagicales > Nanopelagicaceae > Planktophila. The sequence continues at coordinate 2,011 of CANGVO010000066.1, forward strand.
GAACGAGCGCTAATACCTAAGCCATCTGGATTTGAATCTGTGATGTTATGTAGCGTGCGAACAACGGCGTTGTAATTTGCTAGTGGCTCACCCATTCCCATAAAAACGATATTTGATAGACGGGCTTCTCCCCCAGGTAATTCACCATTGGCGCAGGCTCGAGCTGCAGCAACAATTTGTTCGGTGATTTCTCCCGCGGTTAAATTTCGGGTAAGACCAGCTTGGCCTGTTGCGCAAAATGGACAGTTCATTCCACATCCGGCTTGTGATGAAATACAAACGGTTACGCGATCGGTGTATCGCATAAGAACTGATTCGACCAAAACTCCGTCGTGTAATTTCCAAAGATCTTTTCGGGTCATGCCATTGTCAGTCGTGCGAGTTGTTACTAACTCAATCAGTTTCGGAGTTAACGCTTTGGCGATTGCAGATCTTTCGGCGGCAGGTATATCAGTCCAGTCTTCCGAGTTAGTCGAAAGATGCGAGAAATAATGCGTTGCTACTTGTGCTGCACGAAATGGTTGAAACCCAAGTTCTTTTGCCCAAACTTTTCTTTCGGCTGGAGAAAAATCTGCCAAATGCTTTGGAGCCTTCTTGCGTTGAACTGGCTCGTCGAAAACTAATTTTAATTCTGGGTTTACATCAGGCCTGTTACTCATAAAATTCCAGAATCTTGCGCGCGGCGCACAACTTCAAGTGCTAACCAAAGAGCAGGCGCTGCAAATAAAACTGAATCCAAACGATCCATCACGCCACCATGCCCCGGCAGCAAATTACCCATATCTTTGATTGCCATATCGCGCTTTAGGGCGGATTCGATTAAGTCGCCAGAGGTAGCTGTGAATACAGTAAGTAATCCAGCAATTGAGCCTAGCCACCATTCGGCGCCCATAATGTAATGAAATGCGAGTGAACCACCGACGACAGTAAAGACAAGTGAGCCAACTAAGCCCTCAATAGTTTTCTTGGGGCTAATTTTTGGTGCAAGTGGGTGCTTCCCAAAAAGTACGCCAGTTAAATATGCAAATGTGTCATTGCATCCAACCAAAACTACAAAGGTCATAACTCGCTCTAAACCATTGTGTGGGCGAGCGAGCAAAATTAAGAATCCGGCTAAAAAGGGAAGGTAGACCAGTGCGAGGGCTGAAGCTGAGGCAGTTTTAACAAAATTTACTGTTCCTCGTGGAAGCAATAGGACCAGCAAGCAGGGTAACGAGATCGCCGTTGCTACTGCTAATCCAGATATTCCACCAAACCAGGTGGACGCACATAACCCGATAGCTGCTGTAGTTAAAGACCAGAGTGGAATATGGATATCAACAGCGGTAAAAGCCTTATTTAATTCGCGAATTCCCAGTACAACTGCGATCGTAACCAGCAGAGCAAAGATCGCGCGCTGATAGGCAAGTGCAAACCAAACAAGAGCGATTAAAGATAGCGATACAGCGATTGATGGAAGTAGCTTTCTTCCCGCGCGCTTATTTATCGCCTCATTAATCGAATGCAAATCTGACACCAGAAGGTTATAGAACTTCTAGACCTCTAGAAGTTCAGCCTCCTTATGCTTTAACAATTCATCAATTTTGACAGTGTGTTCTGAGGTAACTTTTTCTAACTCTTTTTCACCACGCGCCAGATCATCTTTACCAATATCGCCATCTTTTTCCAGCTTTTCCATCAGTTCTTTTGCAGCACGGCGAATATTTCGGATTGATACCTTTGAATCTTCGGCCTTTCCTTTGGCAACTTTGATGTAATCGCGGCGCCGTTCCTCGGAAAGCTGAGGCAGGGCTACACGGATAACTACACCGTCATTTCCTGGGTTCACACCTAAATCTGATTCACGAATCGCCTTTTCAATTCCAGCCATTGCACCTTTGTCGAAAGGTGAAATTATGGCGAGCCGCGCTTCTGGAATTTGAATCGAAGCTAGTTGAGACAATGATGTGTAAGTACCGTAGTAATCAACCATGATCTTGTTAAAGAGAGCTGGATGGGCGCGACCAGTGCGAATCGTTGCGAAGTCATCTTTAGCCACTTCCACAGCCTTGTCCATCTTGCTCTGTGCATCAGCTAGAGCACTCGCTACATCTGCCATTTCTTACTCCCTAATTAATAAATCATTGGTAGATCGCCTCGTGGCGATTTATGAAACTAAAGTTCCGATCTTCTCTCCACGTACTGCACGTCCGATATTTCCGTTTGACATTAAATCAAAGACAATTATCGGCAAATTATTTTCGCGACACAGGCTAAATGCGGCTGCATCTGCAACAGCAAGTGATTTAGATAGCACTTCGTCGTATGAAATTTGATCAAATTTTGTCGCTTTGGGATCCTTCTTTGGATCAGCGCTGTAAACCCCATCAACACCGCTCTTTGCTAAAAGCAGGGCTTCAGATCCGATTTCCAGCGCGCGTTGTGCGGCAACTGTGTCAGTTGTGAAGAAAGGCATGCCTGCACCTGCACCAAAAATTACGACGCGGCCTTTCTCTAAATGGCGAATCGCACGGCGCGGAATATACGGCTCAGCAACTTGACCCATTGTGATGGCAGTTTGTACGCGAGTGTCGACGCCTTCTTTTTCTAGAAAATCTTGCAAGGCTAAACAGTTCATGACTGTTCCGAGCATTCCCATGTAGTCCGCTCGTGCGCGATCCATGCCTACTTGTTGCAATTCTGCGCCACGGAAATAGTTTCCGCCTCCAACAACTACGGCAAGTTGTACTCCGCCTTTGACTACATCTTTGATTTGTTTTGCAACATCGCGCATTACGTTTATATCTACGCCGATGCCTTTTTCTCCGCCAAAAACTTCGCCAGAAAGTTTAAGGAGCACCCGCCGATACGTTCCTCTTGTACCGGGCATGGGTGCTCCTTATCTAATTCGTACTTGGTCTAAGTCCAATACGTCCGTAATCTAGTGCTTAGTTTACTGACCAACGCGGAAACGGTGGAAAGCCTTGACGGCGGTTCCTGCTTCATCGAGGATCTGCTTAACGGTTTTCTTGGCATCCTTCGCAAAAGCCTGCTCAATTAGCGAGACTTCCTTGACGAATCCAGTTACGCGACCTTCGATGATCTTAGAAAGTGATGCCTCTGGCTTACCTTCTTCGCGGGCAGTTTCTTCAGCAATACGGCGCTCATTTTCGATTAGATCAGCAGGTACATCATCGCGATGTACGAACTTCGGAGCGAACGCTGCAATGTGCTGTGCAACATCGCGGCCAACTTCGGCAGCTTCCTTTGCAAGTGAAACTAGAACGCCAACTTGTGGTGGCAAGTCTGGTGAAGTCTTATGTAGATAAAGTCCAACCGGACCTTCTACAACTGCAACGTGGCGAATTTCAATCTTCTCACCAAGTGTTGCATTGCCTTCGTCGACCACTGCTTGAACCGTTTTGCCATTAGACATTGTCGAAGCTAGGAAAGCTTCAACTGATGCTGTCTTTGACGCAAGAAGGTGATCAACTAGTTCATCACCGAGTGCGATAAATCGCTCACCCTTTGCAACGAAGTCAGTTTCGCAGTTGAGCTCGAGCATGACGCCGAGATCTCCAGAAACTTTTGCAACAACCAAACCGTTTGAGGTCAGGCGACCTTCACGCTTTGTTACGCCCTTGAGTCCTTTAACGCGAATCAAATCGATAGCTTTGTCGTAATCGCCATCTGCTTCATCAAGTGCCTTCTTGCAATCGAGCATTCCTGCTGCAGTTGCTTCGCGAAGGCGATTTACATCTTCTGCTGAATAGTTAGCCAATTTACTTATGCCTCCGGAGTTGTTGTTGCTGATTCAAGGATCTCTTTTTCAAGTGAC
>CANGVO010000067.1 GCA_947457445.1 Actinomycetota bacterium
AAATATCCATCAATTGAAGCCAACGCAAAAGTGGCTGTTTTGTTCCCCGATGTAGAAGGCGGAAAGAAGTTAAATCGCGGATTGCCTTTGGTTAAATGGTTCTTAGCGATTCCACATTACATTGTTGGTGCGGTTTACCTTCTGATTTCTCTCGTAGTAACAGTTATTGCTTGGGTTCAAACTTCAATAACAGGTAAGTATCCAAAGTGGGCTGGCGAAATTGTGTTTGGCACAATTTCATACTGGAACCGGGTTCAGGGATATATGTTGCTTCTGGTAACGGATAAGTACCCAACTTTTAGACTTAAGTAATTACTAGCGCTCTATTTAATTCGGAGCGAGTTTGTAACAACAAAGAGCGAACTAAGGGCCATTGCAGCTGCGGCATACATCGGAGTTAACAATCCAGCCGCAGCTATCGGCAGACCAATAACATTGTAAGTAAATGCCCAACCAAGGTTAGATTTGATAGTTTTTAAAGTTCGCTTTGAAAGTTTCAGAGCATCGACAGCGCTCATTAACTCTGGCCGCATTAAAGTTATGTCGGCTGTTGAAATCGCAGTATCTGTTCCTGTTCCCATTGCCATACTTAAATCCGCACTTGCCATTGCGGCAGCATCGTTTATTCCGTCGCCAATCATTAAAACAGTGTGGCCAGAAGATTTCAGCGCATTAACTCGCGCTAGCTTCTCTTCAGGGAGTGCGCGAGCTATTACGTGCTCGCCCTTAATTCCAACTAAACGTGCGATAGCACCAGCACTCTCTTCGTTATCGCCAGTGATTAACCATGGGATTATTCCACTTTCAATCAACGCAGAAACTGTGGCTGCAGCATCTCCCTTAACTTCATCTCCGATAGCAAAGACCGCTATTGCAACACCATCCCAAGCCAAAACTGCAACGGTATAACCGTTCTCTTCACTGCGTGTAATTGCATCTTTAATTGCCGGATCAAATTCTGTGGCGCTGTGCGCTATCGCTTTAGGCGTTCCGATTAGAACGACGGGGGAGATTGCTCCAAGTAAAACGCGACCTGCGACCCCGGCTCCAGGCGTTTCTTCGAAATCAATAACTTCGTTTCGAGATGCACCTTTAGAAAGTGCGTGAGATGCGATCGCTTGACCTACAGGATGATCATTAGAAAGTTCAAGTGAAAGTGCGGTCGAAAGAATAGTTTTTTCATTTAAGTAACCGGCGAAGTCGGAGCCCAGTACTTTATGCGCACTAGTTGGAATTGAACTCTCCAGAACTTTCATCACACCAGTTGTGAGTGTGCCGGTCTTATCAAGTACTACAACATCGACTTTGCGCGCTAGTTCTAAGACTCGTGGTTGACGCAAAACTATTCCGCGCGCAGCGCCACGACCGGATGCCACCAAAAGTGCAACTGGTGTTGCTAGCCCCAGTGCGCATGGGCAAGCAATTACCAAAACGGTAATTGCTACTTGAATAGATTGTGCAACCGAATGTCCGGCACCTTCATTGCCTAAGTAATACCAGCCAAAGAAAGTACCAATCGCAAGCGCTGTAACAACTGGAACGAAAATGGAAGCAATGCGATCTGCCATACGCTGAATAGGCGCTTTTGCGCCTTGTGCTTGCACCACCATCGAACTTATTCTCGAAAGTTCGGTATCACTTCCAATACGAGTTGCTCGGACAATAATTCGCCCGTTGTTATTTAAAGATGCCCCAATTACACGCGAACCAGGAGATATCTCAACTGGCGTAGATTCACCACTGATCATTGAGTTATTTACAGAAGATACGCCCGAGATCACTAAACCATCTGTTGCTATGCGGGCACCTGGTTTGACAACAAAATCATCGCCAATTGCCAGCTCAGAGATTGGAATTATTACTTCTAAACCATTTCTTAATACTGTGACTTCTTTTGCACCAAGTGCCAATAAAGTTGCAAGGGCGCTACTCGCACGATGCTTAGCGCGAGATTCCAAGTGGCGGCCCAGAATTACAAAGAGCAAAACCCCTGCTGCAACCTCGGTATACACATCGCCGGTGCCGGTTGAATTTGCATAGATAGACCAACCAAATGCACTAAGTGAGCCAAGTGAAATAAGTGAATCCATAGTTGGGTGGAAAATATTGCGCAGCGCAGCACGATGGATAGGTAGCGCTACTAGAATCATTAGAGGCGCAGTCAATCCGATTGCCAGCCAAGCAGTTGGTGAATAAAGCGGCGGCAGAATATTTAGCGAATCTAAAACACGGAGTATTTCTTCATCGATTCTTTGATGCCATTGCTGAGCCATAGAAATGACAATGGCTGGAACAGCAAAAAGAATTGCGAAGAAAAGAGCTACCCCTGATTTTCGACTGTGAAGTGCGGGGTTAGCACCATTTTCAACGTAAGTTGCTGAATAGCCCGCACTTTTTATATTTTTGATAATTTCGCTGTTCTTAACATCAGTCGGTGCCAAAATGTGAACCGTTTCGGTTGCAAAATTAACGCTGGCACTTACCCCATCTATATCTTTCAATGATTTCTCAATTGAATTTACGCAGGACGAACAAGTCATTCCAGAGACAGAAAAGGTGCGTGGTTCAACGGCCATTCAATTTATCTACAATCTTCTGGTGTATCGCCGAGTTTGTAGATAGACCACTACCGCCCAAACTTCCATCTATGCCTGCGGTATTTGTGAATCTACCGCCGGCTTCGCGGACAATGATGTCAAGTGCGGCCATATCCCAAATCGCTAACGATGGTTCGATGGCAACATCTACGGCGCCTTCCGCAACCAACATATGTGACCAAAAATCACCAATACCGCGCGTACGCCATGCTGTTGCCAGAATCTCTTGGAAAGGTGCCAGTCGTTGCTCCCAACCAATAAAGTCCGAATAAGAAATAGAAGCGTCTTTAATTTCACTAACTTGTGAAACAGAAATTTTCTTTGGTGCTCCACCATTTACTGAAACGAATGCGCCATGTCCTTCGCTAGCGTGCCAACGTCGAAATAGCGCAGGTGCGCTAACGACTCCGACAACTACAACTTCAGAACCATCGCTCTGTTTCTCAATCAAACCAATCAGCGTTGCCCATGTTGGAACACCGCGCAAGAAATTCTTGGTGCCATCAATTGGATCAATCACCCAATAACGCTCTGCACCCGCGGCATCTTCGCCAAATTCTTCACCAACTATTCCATCATCTGGGCGATGGCTCTTAAGCAATGCGCGAATCGCTTCTTCGGATGCTTTATCGGCATCGGTAACTGGAGTGTTATCCGGCTTTGTGGTTACGACTAAATCTAAAGATTGGTAGCGAGCCAAAGTTATTGAATCTGCAGCATCGGCTAAGCGCATGGCAAGTGCTAGGTCATTACCCCGCGTAAAAGACATGTTGTCAGTCTAGCGCGGGCGGGTTTGAATCTTTGAGTTCGAGCAAGGTGCGCAAACTGGCAACGCGCGCAGACCGCTCATTGTTTACAACACCTTTTGGAGCAGCCCACTCATTTAGTTGGCATCCGACTTCGTGGTGTGAGCAATTTGGCATGCAATTTTGAACGACTTCATAAAGGTCGCTAAAGGCGGCGACAATTCGATTGGAATCTAAATGCGCTAGTCCGAAGGCGCGAATTCCAGGTGTATCAATAATCCATCCATCTTTAGGCGATAAATCTGCTGCCAGTGGCAGTGCGATTGCACTAGATGAGGTGTGACGACCACGGCCTGTCACATCATTCACATCTCCAGTAACGCGATCTGCATGCGGCACGAGAGCGTTAATCAAAGTTGATTTACCAACCCCAGAATGTCCAACAAGTACAGATGTTTTGCCATTTAGAAGTGCGAATAATTTATTTAAATCAACTTCTCGCGAATCCGATTTAATCGCAGCTGTTGCAATTTCAACGCCGAGCGCTTCGTACTCGCGCATGAAATCCGGAATAGATGCCACATCGGTCTTAGTTACCAAAATTACGGGCTTAATATTTTCATGAAAAGCGCAGACCAAGAAACGATCAATCAAGCCGCGACGCGGTTCTGGATTAGCTGCAGCAACAACAATAACCAGTTGGTCTATGTTGGCTACGATCGTGCGCTCCATTTTGGCGGCATCATCTACAGTTCGACTAAGACTGTTGCGACGAGGTTCAATCGAAACGATCCGCGCCAGAGATCCAGTTGTCCCGGATACATCGCCAACTAAATTTACTAAGTCGCCAACAACTACAGATTTCGGGCCCATCTCGCGAGCTTTCATAGCAGTGACGATCACACCTTCATCGGTAATGCATGTGGTGCGACCACGATCAACAGTTGTTACGAGAGCGCTAATCGCATCTGCGTGCGCAGGACGATCTTTACTGCGCGGACGAGTACGGCGACTAGGGCGAATACGAGCATCAGATTCGTCAAATTCGCGTGGTGTCATGAAATCAAACTCTGCCAAAGTCCAGGAAAATCAGGCAAAGTCTTTCGCGTTGTTGCCACATTTTCGATCTGTACATCTTCAACTACAAGGCCGATAACTGCGCCTGCAGTTGCGAGGCGATGATCGTCATAAGTATGAAATGTTCCACCATGCAGGCCTTTACCAAAAGCGCCCGCTGGGGTTATACGAAGTGAAGTTTCATCTTCAGATACGTTGCCACCAAGTGAGTTAATTTCGCGGGTTAGCGCAGCTAAGCGATCAGTTTCATGCAGACGAAGATGTCCAATGCCTCGTAAATGCGATGGCGAATCTGCAAGCGCGGCAAGGGCTGCTATAGCTGGAGTTAACTCGCCAACATCATGTAGATCGATATCAATACCTTGAATACTTTCACCGCCAGTAATTGTCAGGCCCTCATCAGAAAACGAAACTAAAGCACCCATCTGCGTCAAAATTTCACGAAGTTGGTCACCTGGTTGGGTTGTCTGCTTTGGCCAATCAGCAATCGTGATTGATCCGCCACAAACCATTGCTATAGATAAGAATGGCGCCGCATTTGATAGATCTGGTTCGATAACTAAATCCACACCGTGCAGCGCTCCAGATTCAACGCGCCAACTCTGGGCCGCCTTATCGACAGAAACAGTTGCACCAAAGTCGCGCAACATTTGAACAGTCATATCGATATGCGGCATTGAAGGAAGTGCGCCACCTTTATGTGTTGCTGTAATTCCATTGCTCGTACTTGGCGCAATTAAAAGAAGTGCAGATAAGAATTGGCTAGATGCGCTGGCATCAATCGTTAACGAGCCACCCGGAATACTTGCCTTGCCCTTAACAACAAGTGGAAGTGAATAACGGCCGTCGTGTTCGATTTCGATTCCAAGTTCTTCAAGGGCTGCAATGACTGGACCGAGAGGACGTTCATAGGATCTTGGATCGCCATCGAATGAAATATCTCCTTGCGCAAGCGCGGACAGTGGCGGAAGAAAGCGCATTACCGTTCCGGCATTTCCGACATCGACTTTTGCCGGGCCTTGCATTTTTGTCGGTGTAATTTTCCAAGCCAGATCGCCTGCTATTTGCTCATCAATAGCGCCAACGCCCATCGCCTTTAGGCCAGCGACCATCAGCTCGGTATCTCGCGAAACCAGCGGGCGCTTCAACACTGATGGTGAGTTGGCTTGCGCAGCAAGAATTAGCGCGCGGTTAGTTACCGATTTTGATCCCGGAATAACTACTCGCGCGCTGACTGCATTTCTTCCACGTAATGGAGCAGGCCAGAGCATAAGCGGCAGTCTACTCTCTACCTATGTGCGGTCGTTATGCCCAAGCGCAGGGGATGGACGAGATCATCGAAAGGTTTGA
>CANGVO010000068.1 GCA_947457445.1 Actinomycetota bacterium
CTAGGGGGACCCATAAGACAAAAGTTCTAGGTGATAACTGGACCGTCGTTTCAAACGATAAATCTCGCGGGGCACATTTCGAACATTCATATGCTCTCTTGCCGGATGGAAAACCATTTGTGTTGACTTCCCCCGATGGCGGTAGATCAAAGTTAAGTTCATTAGATATTCAGGTATCTGATCTTCTAAATTGATTCGATCCAAACTAGGATGCGGTCATGAGCCAACAGAATCAAGTTGAGTTCACCCTCTGGTTGCGCGAGAACCAGAAGGCATTTCTTCGCGCCGCCAAGGTAATTTGCTTCGATACTCAAAATGCAGAAGATGTTATGCAGGAAGCCCTTGCCGATGTTTATAAGCGTTGGAGCAAGATTCGCGAACACGAAAATCCAGAAGCGTATTTAATGCGCGTTATGGTCAGCAAACATGCTGATATGCGCCGTAAGTGGTTGCGCCGCCAGCAGGAAAAAGAAACGTCTTGGGATTTGGCCGAGAATATTCGCGACTTAGTAGATCAAACCGATGATGTAACGCAACGTTTATTAGTGCAAGCAGCTCTAAAGACTTTAAGCGCTGCGCAGCGCGCCGTTCTGGTTTTGATTTATGACCACGGAATGGTTTTGCGTGAAGTGGCCGAAGTTCTGCAAATTCCAATGGGTACTGCAGCTTCGCACTTAGCACGTGGCAAAGCAGCGGTTGCTGCCTATGTCGAATTAGTACCTGAACTTGAGAAATCTGCAAGTAAAGAACTGACAAATTCAAAAAGTTCCTTCAATGAAATAGAAACTGTAATCGCGGAAGTGGTGGATAACAATGAGTGATGTAGATCCGCTAATCAAACGCGAAATGCAGTGGATGGCCCTTGGCGTGCTAGAAAACCGCGACCTGGCACCAATCATTATTGCCAAAGTTCGCCGCCAACGAATTCGTCGAGCACTCACTTCCATATTGGCCGTGTTTGTAATTGCTGGTGCAAGTATTGGTATTTACGAAGTGCTTAATCAGCCTGCTGCAATTGTGGTTAATCCAGATTCAGGAGTAACGGGCACCAATGCAGAGACTCAGCCAGAAATAATTGGCCTGCAATCAGACTATCCAGTTACATGGGAACAAAGCGTTGGCGATCTTGGTGCGATAAGTGGCGCAGGCGGAATTGGCGACACACTTGGTGGACTAACGGCTGTTGGATTAAAAATTTCATGGGAACGTTGTGGCCAAGGGCAATGTCCGATAACTTGGATATTGAGTTTAGAAAACAGAACTCAAGATCTAATTTCCACAGCCCCTTCACTTGGGATATTTACCGGACACACTCCGATTGTTAGCGATTCACGTCCAACGACGGTGTTGCCTGGCGGTACCGCCCTCTTGGTCTACAGCTTCCCCGAGTTTAAAGAAACGCTGCTCACTGCGCCGCGCGATACCTGGCAGTGGAACTGGTACCTAGCTCAACTCCGATAAAAACCCCCTATTTAATGTTTGCCTACCCGCATAAATTAACGCCACAAGAGCGGTAATCAATTAGACGCCATACCCGTGGCTTCGCCTATCTATATGGGGGAAAAGTGAAAAAGAAACTAATCGCCGGAGCATCGTCTCTAGCACTACTCGCGGGGTTGATCACTGCTGCTAATCCAGCAAGTGCAGCGACTATCCGCTTACCAAAGTCTGCGATGAACGCCTGTGTAGTTCAAAACGGGATTTATTGCATCGAATCAGTAACGCTTACAACAGGTTCAGGACAGAAAATTCCTCTTACTTATGTACAAAGTGGACAAGAAGTTCCTGCCAAGAAAACACCTACGGACTTCTTTGCTCCAGTAGCAAAAGTTGTAAATGGAAAAGTTGAATGGAACGACTGGTGGATGTCTCAGTACCAGCGTGATGTTCTAACGTCAGGCAAGATGGTTGTGCTTGATGGTTCATCATTAATGGGAACCGCAAATCATCCAGAGCAGGGTGCGAAATACGATCCTGCTAAGAAGACTTTTGACATTAACAAGCCTCTTGAATCATATTCATATCCAATGCAATGTTGGGATAACACGGCTAAAAAAGCTAACGAAAAGGCATTTGGAGATTGCTTTAAAGGAAGCACAATTTTCATGATCGATAATGAAGTTCGCTTCATCTGGTTTAACCAAACCGCAGCAGAAGCAGCTCAACAAGTTATCAACATGACCTCAAAGGGATCTACTTGGGTTGACCTTTCAGATTTAGCTGCTCTACAACAACGACCAGTTCGTGGCACCGCATACGATGCTGCAACCAAGACATTTAAAGAGACAGAAGGAATAATTATTCCTCTCTGGGTAACTCGCGATGCATTGGTAAATGGTTGGGCAGTTGCCGGTACTGCGGCCGCAGTTCCAGCAGCTGCAGCAGCAACTCCTGCAGCAGCAACCGATACTTCAACAGCTGCTGTTTCAACTTCTGCAGATGTTGCTCCAATGGCACCTGATGCAGTAACAATTGTTAACTCACCAGCAGAGGCAGGACGTACACTTCCTGGCCGCTGGACTAACCCAGACTGGCAAGGATTAAACCTTGGTGCGCTTGGTTATGACGGTCTTTACGTAGAAGCCAAGACTCCTAACGAATTTGTTTCGAGCTGGTTGATGGTAGATGTTCTTCCAACGCTTACTGGTGCCGATAAGAAACCTAGCCTTGCAGGCCAGGTCGGCAACAAGGCTTATGCAATAAGCCTTGATTCAGACATTTCGATTTCAGTTAAAGTTCGCGTCGGCGAAATGCAAACAGGCGTGGTTATTGCTGTTGGAAATACAATCACTATCGCTCCTGAATCAACTGGTGAGTACAACGCAATTACTATGACTGGTACGCCAGTTACCGTTCCACTTGCTAAGTCTGCAGAAGATTGCACTGGCGAATCCGGAGTAGCAAAAGCGAACGTTCGCCAGCTACAAATGATTACTCTCGCATCTAACGATGACACATCGAGCTTTGGTGTCGAGGGAACTTCTGGCGGAATGTATGTTGCTTCCAATGGTGTCTGCAAACTTTCAACTCCAGTATGGAATGAAACTGAAAAGGCATTTACTTGGAGTGCAGCAGCGCCTCACTTCGCACCAGATGGTGTGACAGTGAACAAGGGCTTCTACAAGGCAGTAATTCCTACAGCCGATGCCGCACTTCTTTGGGGTATGACTAATCCAAACGATGCAGCAACAGCACTTGAGGTATCACTTACCACTGAAGCTGGCGGAACAGCAGCGTTCCTCAAGAGCATCAGTGTTAAGAATGGCAAGATCATCATCGATGTATCTGGCTTTGAATACTCACGTCCAAAGCTCAAGATCGGAATTAAGAAGGGCTATAAGCCTTCTGCCAAGATCTTGAACAAGACAACAATTACATGTGTTAAGGGCAAAGCGATCAAAAAGATCACTGCCGTTAAGCCAACATGTCCAGCAGGATATAAGAAGAAGTAGTTTCAACACTTCTTCCATATAGATAATCGAGGGTAAATCGTTCCCGGTCGCTAAGTCATTAGCGACCGGGGGCGGTCTCTTCATAAGCAAACAAGAAGTAACTCTTAAGACTGGGGAATTCGTGAAGCGCAATAGAAAGTTTTCAGTTCTACTCATTGCAGTAGCGCTAATTTCTCCAGCGCTGGCTTATGGCGCCGATTCAACAGTTCCCGAACAATGGCTAACCCTGCCGTCTCCAGGAGCTGGCTACATTGGTTATGAAGCGAATGAGACTGCATTTGCAAACACTGAAGCTTCGACATGGATCAACTTCACATCAGATAACGGCAAAGTTGATGGAAAAGTCACAAAGGTAGCAATATGTAATACCGGCGCTGAGGATGGCTGTAACTATTCGGTCTATTCGTACTACCGTGCAATTTTGCCTATTTGTTCTGGAAGCGCCGATATAAATTGCATTTCCGAAATTTTCGCACTTGATGCCAGCGGTAAAAAACTTTCCGTAAGTTCTGCCACCGTTTTTCCTACAAATAATCCCCAAGCCTTCGCAGGAAATAGAGCGCTAAATGTTCCGCGAGGATCAGGTGCTGCGCTGGTTTCAATTCCTGAAGCGCCACACGCTGGCGGTGATAACTACCTAGTTAAAACCACACTTTCAGCCGGTCGCACAGGCGATCAAACTACTTTTCAAACACCGAGGTTAGGTGCATCTATATCTGCAGTAAAAATCATCGATGGTGATTTCTTTGACCTTGCCACTGAAACAAATACCACAAAATATGATCAAGTTGGCCGAATACAAGTAGGCACAACTCAGACCAAGCCCATTGATGCAAAACCTTCCAAATTATGCGTTGCAGTCTCAACTACGCAATGCGCACTTCCATACTCGTTACCCAAAGAGATTTCCTTTGGCTTCTCATTGCGCCTAAATACCAATCTCTCTGGATGGCTTCACGGTCGCATGAAAAACGCCGTGATTGAATACAAGACAACTGATGGAATAACAAACTTGTCCGTAACTGCTAATCCAATCGCGGTTCCAGTAATCGACGTATGGAGCAAGAGCGATGATCTATCTGATGCTCATGTAGCGTCGTATCTTTCACAATTCTGGGGTGGAGAGGCTACCCACTACACAGCGGAAGGCGTGATCGGCGGTACTCCAATTACTGAAGCAGAAAAAACTCGCTCCGGTATGAAAAATATATCTTTTAAACATATCAACGCCAGCTTCTCTAAATCTTCAATGGATAACTTCTTATTATGGCTTCCGGTTGCCAAAGATAAGGCAGCTGCAATGCCTACTCAGTGGCGACTTGGAACTATGACAGATAACGGATCTGGGCAAGTAAGGGAATGTTTAGATAAAGAGAAGGCACTTGCTGGCGTAGTAACAACTAACTCAACTATGTATCTAGATGGCCCACCAGTATTTAGTGACGGAACTCTTGATTACAAAGTTGCATCAACTCACTACGAAGCAGATGGAACGACTGTATTTAAAGGTACGTATGAATTAATCATGTCTTCTTCCGTAGCTCGTTGTATCTACAAATTTACTTCTGCACCAATCAGCGCAACAGTTTCCATCACATCTGAAAATGGTGAAGCCAATACCGCGACAACCTTGATCAGCGAGAAAAATGGTTGGCTCAAACTTGGCGCCTACGGATTCACTTTCTCTTCTCCAACAGTGAAGGTTAAATTGACTCAAGAGAAAACTGTGCCAGTAGCGACCGCCACCGTTCCAACAAAGAAGTCATCTATAACTTGTGTAAAAGGCAAGATATCTAAAAAAGTAAGCGCAATAAATCCTAAATGCCCGAATGGATACAAGAAGAGATAGAAAATGATAAAAATCTATAAAAAGGTAATAACGACACTCTTGGTTTTTGGACTTCTTTCAGTAACAACGAGCGCAATCTCATCAACCCCAGCGCTCCTTAATCAACCGTGGCAGGGCATCAAGATTATTGAGAATGAACAGTTTTTAAATGGTCCACCAGTTATGTATGCGATTACAGATATGGCCATACGCCAACCGAAATATAAAATTTGTAAGACTGTAGATGATGAGGCGTGCATAGACACTGATTACATCGAAACCCTTTCCTCTTTGCCTAAGTGTGATTCGGTTAATTCGATCAACTGCATTTCTGGTGTCTACGCAGTTAGCAGCACAGGAGTACGTACAGAGGGAACTTTTCAAAAGATGATTGTTGAAAAAGGTGCCAC
>CANGVO010000069.1 GCA_947457445.1 Actinomycetota bacterium
CTTATTGGGCGCAAAAATTGGGATCAAATGGGGTTCCTGCTGACTTATTGGTACGGCCTGAGGCACTTTTTGATGATCCGCAAGCAAAAGAGGTTGGAATGTTACTTTCGAACCCTGATAAAGATTCTTTAGTAAAACTAATTCCTGGGTTGCCAATTAAATTTAATGGCCAAAGACCAGAAATCTATCGATCCGCACCGCATAAAGAGAGTTAATTACTTTTGGCGGTATTTATTAACAACATCCTCGTTGATTTCAATTCCTAAGCCCGGCTTATCGGTTGGTGGGTAAACCCATCCATCCTTATGCGTAAGTGGCGTTAATACCAAATCATTCTGCATTGGGTTTGGAAGTGGCTTGAATTCAAAGAGTTTGAAGGCCAAGCTGCTAAAGCTCACTGCAATGCTGGCTGCAGAAACAATTGCTGATGACCAAGCATGAGCGTTCGCTTGTCGTCTAGCTGATTCAATTCGTGAAACAACTTTGGTAAATCCTGTAACGCCTTCGACGCGACCAGGATCAATTCCAAATACATCACAAGTGCCTGTGGCAAGAATCGCTTCATAGCCAGCGACATTCCATTCGCGTTCACCATAAGCAATTAACGTTTTAGTTTTATCTCTTAGGGTTCTATAGCCTTCTGGATCCCAAGCACCTAGCGGTTCTTCAATCCAATCAATGTTGTAATCATCGAATGCTTGAACACGCTTGACTGCTGTTGCGACATCCCATTTGACCGCGTATCCAAGATCAATCATCAACTTCTTATCTGGACCAATAGCTTCGCGCATCTGCTTAACGTATTCGACATCGCGATCATGATCGAAGCCCAGGTTTGCATTTCCACGTTTTCCAAATCCAACTTTCATACCTTTAACGCCTGAACTCATCCATCCTTGCGCTTGTTCTGCCATCGCCGGAATCGAAGAATCGTGTGCGTGACCAGATGCGATCGCGGGAAGTTTCTCGTGAACCGGGCCGCCCAATAGGTTTAACAAACTTGTGTTAAGAGCCTTGCCTTTTAGATCCCAAAGCGCAATATCAATTGCAGAAAGTGCGTACGCCGCTAGCCCTCCGCGATATCCGTACCACCAATATCTTTCTTTAATGGCTGTCCAAATACTTTGATTCTCAAGTGGCGATCTTCCAATGACAAATTCTGATAACCCATCAATTAGTGCAGCTACTGCGAAGTTGGCTTCCTTGAATTGTGTTATGGATTCTCCCCATCCAACGAGGCCGTCATCGGTTGTTATTTTGACCAAGCACAAATATCGCTCAGCGTTAAAGTCATTCGGCTCTGGATAGGCGACTGGAATCGGCTCGACTTTGACGATCTTCAAAATAATCTCCCTTTAAACTCTTTTCATACCGAATAATGAGCATTAACCTACTACTAGCCAAAGCATTCTTAAAGGGGGATGACCAAATATGTCTAATTTAATTCCAATTATTGATACCCATATGCACCTATGGGAAACCAAACATCCAGAACTGAAATGGGTTTGGTTGGATAAAGACGCCTCTCACCCAATTTTAGGGAATATCGATGCGATTAAATCAGTCTCCTATGTACTAACTGATTTATGGGCTGAAGCTCGGTTCTCGGAAATCTCGGGATTTGTTCATGTACAGGCCGCTATTGGTTCTCCTGACCCTGTTACCGAAACTGTCTGGCTAACCGAAATGGCCAAGACCGGTCCTGTTCCAATGAGAATTGTTGGCGATTCACCATTGGGTGCCGAAGGTGCGATTGCACAATTGCAAC
Source organism: Actinomycetota bacterium (assembly GCA_947457445.1). Taxonomy (GTDB): domain Bacteria; phylum Actinomycetota; class Actinomycetes; order Nanopelagicales; family Nanopelagicaceae; genus Planktophila. The sequence continues at coordinate 1,769 of CANGVO010000069.1, forward strand.
GTCATCAAGAATCTCCTTTATTTGTTGGCGTTAGAGATTTCAACGCCGAGGTTATGTTTAAAGCTCGTGAAATTCAACCTAACTATGAAGAATCACTTAAGTACATGGCCAAGGAAGGTCTGGTCTTTGATCTAGATTGCGAATGGCAGAACATGGATGAGGCAATTAAGTTAGCAAATCGCCATCCAGAATTACCGATTGTTCTAGAACATATTGGCTTCCCGCGTCAGAGAGATGATGAGTACTTCAAGAATTGGAAAGCTGCAATTAATCGTTTAGCTGGCTGCCAAAATGTAACGATGAAGATTTCTGGCGTTGGTATGACTGATCCGTTGTTTACACGTGAATCACTACGCAAGTGGGCGGAATCTTCACTAGAAGCTTTTGGCGCCGATCGCACCGTATTGGGATCAAACTGGCCTGTAGATCGGCTATTTGTTTCTTATGCAACGATGCTTGATTTCACCAGAGATTACATCTCTAAGCTCTCACAATCAGAGCAAGAGAAGGTTTGCAATAAGAACGCTGCTCGTCTCTATAAATTTTAATTTGTAGAAACTAATAGCGACAGCGGTTTACGCACAGCAAATAGTTGTGGGTAAATAATTTCTTGTTCCAGCACCCTTAATTGGGGAGCACTTTTTAGGAGCGCCTCCAAGAGCGCCTTTGTCTCAAGGCGAGCCAGTGGCGCACCGATACAAAAGTGGATTCCATGTCCAAAACTTGAGTGATTCAAATCTTCTCTATCGATGATGAATGAGTCGGGATTTGTGTATTTAATCGGGTCGCGATTGGCAGCGCCAATCATGAAGTGGCAATAATCTCCTTTGGAAATCTTCTGTCCTGCAATTTCTAGATCTACAGAGGCAACACGCGACTGTTTTAGAATCGATGAGTCGTAGCGAAGTGCTTCTTCAACAGCTGATTCAATTTTCTCTGGATGCGAAATTAACTTCTGCTTTTCTGCAGGATTATTATGTAGCGCAAGCATTAGATTCCCGATCAAACCTTCAGTTGTTTCAAAACCGGCAAAAAATAGCTGGATGATTAGCGCCGCAAGTTCCTCATCCGTTAAGCGTTCTTCATTGGAATCAGAGACAAGTAATTTAGATAATAAATTATCGCCAGGGTTCTTTCGAAGATCATCGAACAAGGAAAACAGATAGGTTTCGGCCTCTATTGAAGCGTCGTTGGCTTGCTTCGCGGCTTCATACCCAACTTGAGCCGAAGCGCTAAATCCAGCATGTTTATCAGACCAACGACGTACATCTGCCTGGCGCTCGTCTGGAATTCCTAGGAGTTCACAAATTACGATAGCCGGCAATCGAGATGAGATCTCTGATACAAAATCGAATTCTTTTTTTGCTAATGCCCGTGTCAATAAATTATCAACGATTTCTTCAATTTTCGGACGAAAAGCTTCAATAGAACGTGGCGTAAATGATTTGTTAACTAGTTTTCTAAGTCTGGTGTGTTTTGGGGGATCTTGAAAGACGATCCAGTTGCTTAGCGTATTAATGATTTTACTAAACTCTTCTTTTTCAGCAGGGCTGAGATGAGAGGTTGCTGAAGAAATACGCTCACCGGCATTCAAATCCGAATTAGATAAGCCCTTTTCAACTTCTGAATATGAACTAATAATCCAGGCTTTGATATCTGGATGCCAAAATATTGGATTGTTGGCATGGAAATCTCGATAGATAACGTAGGGATCATCGAAATATTCTTTAGACAAAAATGCGCTTGTCATCCCACCATTCTAGCCTTTGACCTTGATAATTAAGCAATATGTATCTGATATTTTCTTTGGCATCGGTGTTAAGTACCTCGTTGGGAACTTTTCTGACGCGTTCCTTAATTACAAAGTTGCCCGCTTTTCAGATCATCGGTCCACTATTCTTCCTAAATTCAGTCGGTGCTATTCCAATAGCCTTAGTTGCACGAGACTGGGTAGTTCCTGATTTCAATCAGATTTTCGGCCTTGTTGCAGCAGGTGTTTTGACCGCTATCGGGGCCATTTTGCTATTTAGTATCGTAGAAAGAGCACCAGCTTCTACATCAATTGTTGGTGCCTCGTTAAGCCCTGCAATTGTCTTATTACTTGCCCCAGGTTTCCTGAATCAGAGTTTCTCGTTGGCCAGATTTTTACTTGTTGCAGCGCTGATTTTTGCAACACTTTTTCCAATCCGTAAATCAGTTCTTGGCATCAGTTCTATTTCTACCGTCATGATGATGCTGGCCCAAGGCGTAAATGCTGGGATTTTGGCCATTTTAATCACCACTTTATCTCGCAGCGGGCTTGTCATCTCCGAAATTCTTCTTGTGCAACAGATAGTGGCCGGCTTGGTTTGTGTGGCACTTTTCCCAATCAAAGATGTTCCTTTAAGTTCTCTACCGATTTTGGCGCATCGCGCCATGTATATGTCTTTAGGTTGGATCTTTTATACGCTAGCTCTAAAGCGTGGTGAAACTTTAATTGTTCAGTCTGTTTTATCTTTAATTCCAATGAGTATCTTGCTGATGGAGACAGTTAGATACAAAAGAAAACCGCCTAAAGAGGCGGTTTTTTCTGCGGTATTAGTGATTGTTTGTATATCTTCTTTAGTGCTCGTTTAGTACATCAACTGTCCGCCGGAGATATTTAATAACGCTCCAGTCATATAACTCGATGCTGATGATGCTAAGAAAACAACGGCCTGTGAAATTTCTTTTGGTTCGGCTAAACGCCCCATAGGAATCATCGACATAAACGCCTTCATCGCCTCGGCACTTTGTCCATCGGTCAACATGTTTGTATCAACTCCACCAGGTGCGATCGCGTTTATTCGAATTCCTTCTGGCGCAAAGGAACGTGCTAATCCACGCGTCATAGAGACTATGCCGCCTTTACTTGCCGCATACACAACTGATCCACCAAAGCCACCTGTCCACCAACCTTGTGATGAAAAGTTAACTATCGCACCTTTAGTCCCATTGGCTTTCATTACATCGCGCGCTGTTCTGTTTAGAAAAAAGGTTGCTTTGAGATTCGTATCGAGCTGAAAATCCCAATCTGCTTCTGTTACTTCATCAACAGTGGCTCTGCGCTGTAGGACTGCTGCGCAGTGGGCTAGAGCCTGAAAACCACCCATTGTGTGTGCTTTTTCAAAAAGGGTTTTATGTTCAGATAGTTGCATCAAATCTAATGAGTGAGTTGCATGGCCAGAACCTGGAAGAGTTTCAACTAACTCATCTAGTGGTTCTTGCTTTAGATCAACGGCTAATACGCGGGCGCCAAGTTCGGCAAAGGCAAAACAAACCGATTTGCCAATACCGCCTGTCGCGCCCGTAACTACGACGCATTTGCCCTTGAGGTCTTCACCGATGCTAGACATTAAGCTCTGGTGTTATTTAACTTGGCTCTGATCGAGTCAAATGAAACGGCCACAATTAACATCAAGCCTTGCGCAATTCTCTGCCAGAATGTTGGAACGTCCATAAGAATTAGACCGTTATTTAAAATACCAACAATTAGAAGTCCAAGAACTGTTCCGAAGATTGAACCGCGGCCGCCAGCAAGGCTTGCGCCGCCGAGAACAATCGCTGTTACAACCTGAAGCTCTAGACCAAGTCCTGAGTTAGGTGAGCCTGCAGATAGCTGTGAAGTTAGTACTGCACCGGCGAGTGCAGATGCAACCGCAGATAATACGAATGTTTGGAAGATAATTCGATTTGAGCGAATACCAACTACGCGCGCAGCATTTGGGTTTGAGCCAATCGCATAGATCGAGCGACCAAACTTGGTGTAGCGAAGGGTAATTGCGCCGAGCACGGCTAAGCCAGCGAAAATAATGATTGGAAGAGGAATATTCAGTGGTTGAGCGGTACCCAACCATTCGAAGTTGTTCATTCCAACTGTTTGACCGTTTC
>CANGVO010000070.1 GCA_947457445.1 Actinomycetota bacterium
GATCGCATTTTGACGATCAGACATTTTCATTACTGAGCCTTTTCCAAATTGACGTTCAATCTGGGCGAGCGCGGTGTCGAGCGCCTTTTGGCGATCGGATGTGTTTTTTTCTTCGGCTTTATTTGCTTTTTCAGCAGCCACGTTTTACTCCTTTAGATAAGAACGTCTATGCGTGATGCATATTCGTTGGTAGTCGGCCCAGAAGGTACGGAACTCCAGCGACGGCCTACGAGGCTTATAGAGAGCCTGTGGGCGGAAGTTGGAACCGCTCTGGTTGTGCAGGGATAACTTTATCCGAACATCTGTTCGAAAGGTAGCAGGCGGGGCTGACAAGGCTCTCAGGCGTGTCGCGTGGGAGGATGCCCAGGTGTTGATCCTGCTGCCGCCATCTGAGAAGAAGAACGCGACGACCAAGCCCACCCCCGCTATTTCGGTCTATACCGGCGTGCTTTACCAGGCTTTGGACTGGGCCAGCCTTTCTATGGCAGCTAAAAAGCGCGGCTTGGGATCAGTTGTAATCATCTCGGCCAAGTACGGCGCCATCCGCCCAGATCAGTTAATTGAAAGCTACAAAATCAAGATTGATAACAAGGCGATGCGCGAGCCAGTGAGCAAAGTTCTGGATGCAATAAAGGCAGATTTGATTGTTGATTGTCGTTCATCAACCTACAAAACCGTCTGGCACTCCCCCGTTGATAAAACGGTTGAGGTGAGAATTTCTACTGTTGTAGATGGTGTGCGCACTGTGATTACACATATGTCGAAGAAAACCCGCGGTGAAATAACGCGTTGGCTTTTGCAGTCGCGATCGATGGCAAAGACACCGGAGGATTTATATGCGATTGTGTCGGAGAAATACCCATGTGCGCTAACACCCAGCGATGGCGTAGATCCTTGGGTGTTAGAAGTTATAGCGGTTTAAAGGCGAGTAATCAGTTAATTCTTTGCTAAATATCCCCATGCCAAACTAGCGGCGATTGCTACCCAAATTTGATATGGAACAAGCAATAGCCCCATAACTAAAGATGCTCGAAATGTTAGAAAGAGCATGGGTAATGTAAGGAGTGCGGTCAAAGTCAACGCAATTGAAGCGGATAGGAAATTGTGTGGAACGTAAAATTGATTTGCCCAGGTTAGCGCGGCTGCAATGCTTAAACCAAAGAGAACTAGCCATGTGATATTTTCAAAGCGAGTCAGAGATTTCGACACCTGATAAGAAGCGATGCCAAGAACCGTGAAGTTATAAGGCCAGATCAATCCGATAATTGCACTTGGTGGTTGCCACGATGGGCGATTGAGAGATGCATACCAAGATGGCGAAGATGAAACCCAGATGCCCGAACCAAAGGCGTAAATAAATACAAAGAGAATTCCAATAGCGGCGGCAATTAATTTGAAATCCACGTTACGAATCTATCGGTATTTTTCGGTTTCACTTGGACATTGTTTGCAGACTGCGCGCCAAATTTCATCTGCCTCGAAACCATCTTTCAAAGCCTCATCAACTGAGCGACTTCCTAGTTCGCTTATGGCAATGTCTTTGCAGAAAGAAGGAGCCCAAGTCTCTCCGAATGAAAGTGTGATTCTCTCGCGAAGATCAGAAATGCGCATTTAAATCAAAATTTAAAAGAGGGTGCGATCAACTAGCAGTTCGGCTTGTTCCCGGGATTGCGTAGGAGTCAAAGGCTGCATTACTTGACCCATCAACCAACGCATGGCAATTCCTGTTCCAGCTGCTGACTTTGTCGCAGTAAATAAGCAGCGAGCGATTTCCAGATAAAGCGTGTGTTCTGAATGCGAAAGCATCTCGGTAAGTACGGCCTTGTCGTGGGTGCGCATCGCCGCGAGCGCTGGATCACTTGAAATATGGAGCGATAACTTTTCAAGAGCATCTGCGGGTGTGCCCGCGGTATTAGCAAGTTCGATCATATGTTCAACTTCGGCAGTTATAAGTGCCGTGGTTACGGCGTTCTTGTCGCGGTAATGGTTATACAAAGTTGCACGCGATACTTCGGATGCATCAGCAATTTCGATCATCGAAATGTTTGATAAACCGAATTTTGCAATTAAAGATTTAGTGCCTTCAAGGATTGCGCCTTCGGTTCGGCGATGTGTAGCGCCTTGAGTGGCGTACTTAGGCTGCGTCGACAACGGACAACTTCGCGCTCTCGAGAACTTTGAGTTCTAGTGAGACGTTGGCAATCACAGTTGAAAGTGTTAAGCCGAGCGCTTCGCAAATTGCATTAAGCAACTCTGATGATGCTTCTTTCTGGCCACGTTCTACTTCAGATAAATATCCGAGTGAAACGCGTGCTTCACGAGCAACATCGCGCAAGGTGCGAGATTGTTCAGTGCGGGCAGCCCGAAGAGTCTGTCCAACAGCGCTACGTAACAACGCCATGATGATCCCTCCTTCTACCTAGTCTTTATCTCGTTGTCTAAGGATACGCGCAAATGAGGCGATCGCGCTGGCTATGGTGGCGTTTCGCACGACCTCACGTTCACCCGAAAGTGAAAGTTCCATCACCTGGGTTGTCGGACCGACAAATGCCACAAAAACTCGGCCAGCTTCAGAGCCATCTGCAGGACCCGGGCCTGCTACTCCCGTTGTTGCAATCGCCCATGTTGAGCCAAATGATTTGTTGGCGCCAAGGCCCATCTGCACAGCAACTTCTTCACTGACAACTGAATGTTCTGCGATTGCTCCTTCTTCTACTTGCAAATGTGAAACTTTTACATCTGGGCGATAGGCCGTGATAGATCCGAGGAAGACATCTGATGCGCCCGGAACAATTGTTAGCGCAGAACTCAATCCACCTGCTGTTAGCGATTCAGCGGTTGAAAGTGTTTCTCCACGGGCGCGCAATGAGTCATGGATTTGCGAGACCAACCCCAAGATCTCATTTGATATCGCCACAGAATTTCCAATCAGCTTTTAGAAGTGAAAGCCGATCGTACATAGTACGCACCGGTAACGATAGTAAGAGCAATGGCGATATACATAAACCCATCTCGGAACCAGTACAGATCTGAGTTTAGGGGCAGAACATAGAAACCTGTGCCAAATCCTTGGAACGCTGCTTTCACTTTGCCACCTTTATTGGCCGGAATAACTCCACGTTTAACAATCGCTAATCGAAATATGGTTATTCCAATTTCGCGCGCAAGAATAACAATAGTTATCCACCAAGGCATTCGCTCTAAAATAGATAAGCAAATCATCGCTGTTCCGACCATCGCCTTATCGGCAACAGGATCCAGGAATTTTCCGAGCTCTGTTATTTGCTGGCGACTACGAGCTAATTTTCCATCAACTATATCTGTCAAACCAAGGATGAAGAAGATCCACCAAGAAATTATCTGCCAGTTGTAATCATCGCCGCCATTCATAAATAATGCGATCGCACCGAAAGGAATTAAAAGTAACCTAGCAATTGTAAGAGAGTTAGGTGTTATGAATGCAGGTACGTTCATAGCTGGCGAGCCACCAAATCTGCACCCATTGAATCTATGATCACCGCATCAATATATTGGCCAACTTTGAAATTGGTATCAATAAAAGAGGTTGTTCCATCAACTTCTGGACCCTGATGAGCCGCGCGCCCTTCTTGCAATTCACTATCTTCGATAAGTACTCGAACCGTCTCACCGATACGGGCCGCAGCACGTTGTGAAACCATCTCATCGGCTAAAGATGACAGTGATTCCACGCGAGATTTAATTAAATCCTCATCGACTTTATTACTCAGATCTAGCGCCTCAGTATTGTCTTCATCTGAGTAACCAAAAATTCCAATAGCATCCAACTTTGCTGCACTGATGAAATTCGCTAAATCATCGAAATCTTCTTGCGTCTCACCAGGGAAGCCAACGATAAAGTTAGAGCGAATTCCAGCTTCTGGTGAAAGTGCGCGAATCTGATTGATTAAGTGCAGGAATTTCTCTGAATCGCCGAAACGGCGCATCCGTCGCAGAACTGTTGGGCTGGTATGTTGGAAAGATAAATCAAAATATGGCGCGACTTTTTCGGATTCGATCATCGCCTGCAGCAAAGATGGGCGCATTTCTGCTGGTTGTAAATAAGAAAGACGAACTCTTTCGACGCCTTCAATCGCAGCGAATTCAGGCAAGATTTTCTCCATCAACTTCAAATCACCCAAATCTTTTCCATATGAAGTTGTATTTTCGCTAACTAAGAAAAGTTCACTTACGCCATTTTGGGCAAGCCAACGACCTTCTTCTATGATCTCAGTCGGCTTACGGGAAATAAATGAACCTCGAAAATATGGGATAGCGCAGAATGAACAACGACGGTCGCAGCCCGATGCAATTTTCAGAGGCGCCCAAGGTGCCTGCCCCAAGCGTTTGCGAAATAGTGAACCGCCTGCACCAAGAGAAGATGCATATGCTTCATCGCGCGCCGCTGGACGATCAGCGGGCGCAATCGGCAAAAGTGATCTGCGATCACGCGGTACATGAGGCGTGTGTGCATTTCCTGAAACTATTGATTGCAATCTTGCTGAAATATCTTGATAGTCATCAAAACCTAAAATTCCATCTGCCTCAGGAAGGGCCTTGGCGAGCTCTTGACCGTAACGCTCAGCCATACAGCCAACAGCCACAACCGCTCGCGTCGTACCGTGACCCTTGAGGGAATTTGCTTCCAGTAAAGCGTCAATGGAATCTTTTTTAGCGGATTCAATAAATCCGCAGGTATTTACAACTGCAACTTCAGCTTCTTCAACATCGGAAACCAAGGTCCAGCCATCGGCAGCTAGTCGGCCGGCAAGTTCTTCGGAGTCAACTTCGTTGCGGGCACAGCCCATCGTGACGATTGCAACCGTGCGACTCATTGAGCAGATGTTACAGGGTTTGAATGAATTACTTTGCTCTAAAAGTCTTGCGGACCTCTTGATTACGCTCTCCGAGCGGGGCAAGCGCCTCACCGTTTAGATTGAGATCCAAGTCCCCGGCATTGCTCAGATAAACACTGATCGAAGTTGGTGCACTGAAACTCTTCACGTCGCCCTGAAAAAGTGGTCCCTTATATAAATGTTGTCCGTCAACGACTACATCTATATTTGAATTTCCACGGGTAGCCGAAATCGTTAATTTCACTTCGCCTGAAGTTGCAGGTACTTGTGTAACTTCAACCGTAGGGGTTACTTCAACCTTTGGTGATGATACTGGAGTTGGGGCCTTCGATTCAGAAACTTTCGGTATGACCGTAGTTTTCGAATTGGAGATAACTATTTGGCCTCCGGCAATTGCAGCCAAGATCACAATTGACGAGATTGCAAGTGGTTTCCAAGAAAGAGTCTTGCGTTCGGTCGGAAGTCGAGTGACATTATTCTCCACTAACATGTCATGAATTTTTCGTGACTCCGTTGAGTGTTCTTCGTTATACATATCAATCAGCATTTGGGCATCGACCGAAATTTTAGGTGCGATGTTACGTAAATGTCCGCGAGCGTATGTATCTCCCCCGCAATGAACAAAATTATTTTTCTCGATTTCTTTTATTAATCCGGGGCGAATGCTTGTTGCCTCGGCGAGTTCGTCAATGCTAAGGCCAGCGCTCTCGCGCGCACCTTGCAAAAATTCACCTAGCGACATTGGAACTCACACTTCACTAAAAATATTTGGATCGAGTAAGAGATAATTCTACGAC
>CANGVO010000071.1 GCA_947457445.1 Actinomycetota bacterium
CTGTAGTTCCTGCAAGTAGTCTAGAACCATGCCACATAGTTCAACTACCCCTGCCAAGCTTCCTTCGAATCAATTCGATCACTTTTATCGAGGCGGCAATCGCATCGGTGCATTGCGTCATGGCCCTGGTGGACCTATGCGGCCTGAAGAATGGATTGGTTCTGTAACCACTCGTTTCGGTGAAGCCGAACAAGGACTTTCTCGATTGGCCGATGGAACTTTGCTACGTGATGCAATTAAGGCAGATCCGGATGGATGGCTCGGTGCAGATCACGTTAAGAATTTTGGGCTAAGCACAGAAATTTTAATTAAGTTACTGGATCCTGATCAACGCCTTCCAGTTCACTACCATCCAAATAAAGCATTCGCTAAAACGCATTTAGGTTTAGATCATGGCAAAACCGAAGCTTGGATTATTTTGGAAGCACCAGCCGGTTCTGGAGTCGGTTTAGGTTTTGCCAAAGAACAGAACAAAGAAGATTTATTAAAATTAGTTCGCGCCCAAGATTCTGCGGCACTTCTGGCATCTCTTCGCAGAACTGAAGTAAAAGTTGGAGATGCTGTACTTGTACCTGCGGGTGTTGCACATGCGATCGATGCCGGAATTTTTGTATTAGAACTTCAGGAACCGACAGATCTCAGCGCTCTTTTAGAATGGGAAGGCTTTGCAGTCGATGGCATTAAAGATGGGCACCTCGGGCTGGGTTTTGAAACAGTTACCGATGCGTTAAAGCTTGATCCGCTAACGGATGCTGAATTTGATTCATTAATCACCAACACTGCGTTCTCGGGTGGATCACTTCGCTCAGTTCTGCCGCTTAAATCTGATGGATATTTCCGTGCTCATCTGGCGCCAGGAACCGGTGAATTTCCTGCAGGTTTCGCAGTCGCTTTAGTTCTAGATGGTGATGGAGAAATTAACTTCGACAATGCCGGCAAGATGGCAACATCAAAAGGCGATGCAATCGTGATTCCATTCTCCGCTGGATCATTTTCGATCTCTGGTTCAAATGCAATCGTTTGTCGCCCACCACTTGCAGAATTGGCACGAGTCGCCGAATAAAAATGTCCCAAGAAATTCTGATTGGCGTCGATATTGGGACCTCGCGTTTAAAAGCGGTGGCCACAGATTTGCAGTTAAAAGTCTTGGCCGAATATGCCGAGCCGACTCCATGGAAGCATGAAAAAAACTTCAGCGACATCGACATGTTGCTGCTCGCTAAAACCGTAATAACTGTCGCCTCTAAGGCCGCAGAAATCGCAGGTGGCAAAGTCGTCGCTATTGGATTTACGGGTTTTAGCGAAACTGGTGTTTTGATTGATGGCGCAGGAAATCCGCTTGCACCTGGATTGGCTTGGCATGATCCGCGAGGAATTACCGAACCAATTCTCAAAGAACTTGGCGATTTTGAATTTCGTGCGCGTGCAGGTGCGTTATTAAATGAAATTGCAACCATTTCAAAAACTCTATGGTTGAACGATAATTTTCCAGCGACAAAGAAAGCAAAACACTTTCTTTCAGCGCCTGAATGGGTCGCATATTGCTTAGGTGCCGAGCCTGTAAATGAACTTTCGCTGGTTAGTCGAACTGGATTCTTTGATGTTGAATCACGTAAACCTTGGGAAGAGGCGATTTCCCTAGTTGGTGGTGGTAAAGACTATTTAGCCAGACTTGTCGTTGCTGGAGAAGCGATTGGAATCGTTAACGATAAGGCGCCCGAAAATTTAAGAGGTGCAGTAATTACTATCGCTGGCCACGATCATTTCACAGCTGCTTACTACTGTGGCGCAATCAATGAAGGATCGCTCTTTGATTCGATGGGAACTGCCGAAGCTTTATTGCGTACCTTTAAATCACCTTTAACTAGAGATGCGATCGCTGAGTTAGCTGCAGCAAATGTTGGTTTGAGCTGTTCAGTTATCGCCGATCATTACACACTGCTTGGCGCACTTCCTACGGGACTTACTTTGGAACGAACCTGCTCGCTTCTTGGAGTTTCAACACGTGAGGAAAAAATTGCACTTGGTGAAGCGGCCTTGAAAATTGATCCGAGCACGAGCGCAATGCGCGTCGTAAATGACTATCACGGCTTATCAATTACCAATTTAGATGATGCGGTATCACCGGGTGCTCTCTTTCGTGCAACAGTAGAACATTTGGTAGATGATTCGACAGAGATGGTTGCGCTTATGGAGAAGTACACCGGAAAGGCAGAAAGCGTCATTATCGCTGGAGGTTGGATTAAGAATCCGGTGATTGCAGCAGCTAAAGAGAAGCAATTTGGAAAGTTTAAAGTTTCAGATGCCACCGAAGCCGGCGCTACTGGCGCTGCCGAATTTGCTGGGATCGCGGCGGGAATTTTTAAATTAAGAACTAATTAAATTACTTGTACTGCTCCAGAGTCCAAGCACGTACTCCACCAGCAACTCCAGCGGCATTGGGGACAATTACCACTTCATCGCCCATGCGATCCAAATCAGCTTGACGTATGCAACGTGCATTTCCGCCGCCAATATAAAGACGATCCCACATAAAGACTGGGCGTAATTCATCCACCATTGCGCGGATTCGACGTGACCAAAAGGCATTTCCGAGACGGCGGCGCTCGTGCTCACCAATCCAAGTGTCATAAGTTGTGGCACGACGAACGGGTGCATGTGAGAATTCAATATGTGGCGAAAGTGAACCGCCGTAAAAAATTGCAAAGCCAAGTCCGGTTCCTAAAGTAATCACGACTTCGTATCCAGAACCAGAGATAATTCCAGCGCCATGCACCTCAGCGTCATTTAATACGCGAGTTGGCATCGCTAACTTTTTGCTGAGAGCGCTTTGCATATCAAAGCCGCTCCATTGTTCTTGTAGTTCTGGATCGATACGAGTACGTGGACCGCTCTTAGTCATGTAATGAGGTGTTGAAATAACAACACCGTGTCGAATCATTCCGGGCATACCAATTGTTGCGCGATATGTTGTTGGCAACGAATCTGATATTCCTTTGATAGTTTCGATAAAACGCTCAGGTGAGAGCGGGTAAGGAGTTTCAATTCGGCCTGGCTTTGAGTGCATCGTGCCAGATTCGTCGAGAACACAGCTCTTTAAGAACAGTCCACCGCAGTCGACCGAGAGGGTTAAGCGTTCATCGTTAGCCATTGGCCAATCTTCCCACAATAGTTAAGAAGAATAAAACCCGCTATTTTCCGCGCTGACCGTAGATATTCTGATAGCGGTCATACAACTTATCGATGCTTTCTTGGTCAATTAGTTGCAAGGTGCCAAGCGTTTTTGCGATCCAAGTTGTCTTTGCAACATCTTCACACATAACCGCTGATTTCACTGCTGCCGTTGCATCTTTACCTATTGAGAAGACGCCGTGATTTTTCATAATTACAGCAGATGAACGGTGTCCTGTAAGGGTTTCTACAACGCCTTTGCCGATTGCATCATTGCCAATTAACGCAAAAGGACCGAGTGGAATTTCTCCACCGAATTCATCTGCCATTGCTGTAAGTGCGCAAGGAATAGAACTGTGAACTGCACTCCAAGCGGCTGCATAATTTGAATGTGTGTGCACAACGCCACCAACATCTTTCATGTGACGGTAAATGTAAGCGTGAGTGTATGTATCACTTGAAGGCGAAAGTTCACCTTCAAGGACTTTTCCATCAAGATCGCAAATAATCATTTGTGAAGGTTTTAAATCTTCATAACTAACACCGCTTGGTTTAATCATAAAACGATCACCATCGGACATGCGCTCGGACACATTTCCTGCTGTCCATGCGACTAATCCATAACGTTGCAAGTCAATATTTAATTTGCAAACTTTTTCGCGTAACTCTTTCTTTCCGCTCATTACTTGCCTTCCTTAGATGTGAGTGCACGATCGCGAATTGCGCGCAGAGAATGCATCGCACCGTTGTGACCGAAGGATTCGTAAAGTTCGTTGTAATGCTTATACAGCTGGTCATAAATTGCCGCATTTGCAGCAATTGGTAAGTAGCGATCTTGCGCAACTCCACCCATTGCAGCCGCCGCGCTTTGGACATCTTTATAAGCGCCAGCCGCAACCGCCGCGTGAATTGCCGAGCCAAGCGCTGGACCTTGTGCAGATTTAATAATCGTAATTGGCATATTTAAGACGTCGGCATATATCTGCATGACAAATTTATTTTTAATTAACCCACCCGCGGCGATAAACTCTTTAACTGGAACACCAGATTCATTAAAAGTTTGAACAATTTTTCGCGCACCATAAGCCGTTGATTCAACGATCGCCCGATAAATTTCTTCAGGTTTTGTGGAAAGTGTTAGACCCATTATTAGCCCTGATAACTGGTGATCTACGAGCGTCGAACGGTTACCGCTCTGCCAATCCAATGCGACCAATCCATGTGCACCCACTCGTTGCAGACTGGCTAGGTCAGATAAATAATTATGTATATCAACGCCTTTTGCCTCTGCCGCGGCGGTGTAATCCGCTGGCGCGTAATTATTGGCGAACCATCCGAAGATATCTCCAACACCAGATTGGCCTGCTTCATAGCCAAGAGCACCGTCAATGATTCCGCCATCAACGACGCCGCACATTCCGGGAACTTCTGCAAACTTTTCCGAAACCATTACGTGGCAAGTCGATGTGCCCATGATTGCAACCATCTGTCCTGGGTTAACCGCATTGGCTGCGGCAGAAGTTACGTGGGCATCAACATTTCCAACGGCAACCGCTATACCTTCAGGCAATCCTGTCCACTTTGCTGCTTCGGCAGTTAACTTGCCCGCAACTGCACCAAGCTGACCGATTTGATGTTCGAGTTTTTCAGATATGAAATTTTCAAACTTTGGATTGAGGGCTGCTAAATATTCTTTACTCGGATATTTTCCGTCTTGATAAATGCCTTTATATCCGGCTGTACAAATGTTGCGCACATAGTTTCCGCAGAGTTGCCAAATAATCCAGTCCGCAGCCTCCACCCATTTATCCATAGCGTTATAAATCTCTGGCGCATCTTCTAAAACTTGTAGCGCTTTTGCGAACTCCCATTCTGAAGAAATTTTGCCACCATAACGAGAAATCCATGGCTCTTTACGTGAATGGGCGAGATCAGTTATTCGATCTGCATGTGACTGTGCCGAGTGATGTTTCCATAACTTCACATAAGCATGTGGATTCTTAGCGAACTCTGCAATTTCAGATAGCGGTGTGCCATCTGCTTTAACCGGCAAAATTGTGCATGCAGTGAAATCAGTTGTGATACCGATTACTGATTCAGGATTAATTCCTGACTCTTTGAGAACAGCCGGAACGGTAACTTTTAGAACATCTACATAATCTGATGGAACTTGCAGCGCCCAATCTGGTGGCAATTTGGCACCAGATGCGGGCAATACATCTTCAATAACTGCGTGGGGATATTCGTGGACAGCGGTTGCAATCTCTGCCCCATCGGATACGCGAACTAAAAGCGCACGACCAGAAAGTGTTCCGTAATCAACACCAATTACATATTTATTAGCAGCGTTATCTGACACAGGAGAGAGCCTACCGCAGCCCATATTCCTACTGCTAGAGTTGAAAAACTTTAATAAGGAGATCTGATGACTGTC
>CANGVO010000072.1 GCA_947457445.1 Actinomycetota bacterium
CCTGCTGCGCGACTTGCACAAGATTGCATCAAGAAAGTAGAAGTTTTGGATTTTGAGGATCTTGGAATGGAAGCGGTCTGGAAGATCGATGTCGTGGATTTCCCGGCGTTCATCGTTGTTGACGATAAGGGAAATGATTTCTTTACGGAGACTTCTAAATTGGTTTCAATCGGCAAAAAGCCTGAAGTTTAAAAACTATAAGATTTAGTAGTAACGGCTGCGCTTGAACTTTGCCCACGCTTTGCATGGGTTGTCATAGCGCGCTTCGATGTAGCGAAGTCCCCAGCGAATCTGTGTAACTGGATTTGTACGCCAGTCAGTTCCGACGACATCCATGCGACTTGCAGGCAGCGCCTGCGGAATTCCGTGAGCACCTGAGCGCTTATTGCGAGCCTTGTAATTCCAATGGCTCTCCTTCGTCCAAAGACGGTTCAGGCAGGTGTATTGATCTTCCTCCCAGTCGTATTCGGAGAACATGATTGATTTGGCAACTTTTTTGGCGCCAATTATCGAACGAGCCATTTCAACTTGTTCGCTAATCGATGCCGCCAAGGCCATCTGGGATGCAAAAAGTTCTTCCCGCAGATCAAGCTGGGTATAAAGCGCAGCTCCTTCTGAAAGATCGATCTCGGAAGTAAAAGCGATCGAAGTTGTCAGGTTGGCCGATTGTGGCAGGGACAAACTAGTTGTCATTGGAAAGTCGAGGCCGTAGGCAGTTGGCTGGGCCGTTGAGATCAGCAAGAAGGAGCCCACCAGGGTCCAAAGGGCGCGCAATTTAAAGCGTCTTGAATTGCTAATTGAGAATCTGTTCATCGCGTGCCTCCGTTCTTTCATCTCGTCATTGCCGTGCCGGCCTTTTCGCGCGTGAGCCATCTGCCTAGAAATAGGCCTATGGGACGTGCGGGGAATGAGTTAAGGGTGGCAAGGAGGGTGAGTTGTCGCAAATTAATTCATGCGTGTGGCGAAAATTCTCAGGAAAGTCGCTACCTGTGGATAGATAAAAGTCCTGCTCAGTTAGGGGAAAGTCCTAAATGTCCGAATTGCGACTGTGAGATTTAAATAGACCCCCATTTGGGGAATGCACACGGCCCTAGGCGATGGGTCCTTCGAGCAGTTCGGTAACTAGGGCGGCGATCGGCGAGCGCTCGCTTCGAGTCAAGGTCACGTGGGCAAAGAGTGGGTGGCCCTTGAGCGTTTCAACGACGGCGACGACTCCATCGTGGCGACCAACCCGCAAGTTATCGCGTTGGGCCACGTCGTGGGTCAGGACTACTCGCGAAGATTGGCCGATTCGCGAGAGCACGGTCAATAGAACGCCGCGTTCAAGTGATTGGGCTTCATCGACGATTACAAAAGAGTCGTGAAGTGAGCGACCGCGGATATGGGTCAGCGGCAAAACTTCGATAAGTCCGCGCGCCATGACTTCTTCAATTACCGCCTCCGAAACCAAGGCGCCCAAAGTGTCGAAGACTGCTTGGGCCCAAGGCGACATTTTTTCGCCTTCACTTCCAGGCAGATATCCAAGCTCTTGGCCACCGACTGGATAGAGCGGGCGGAAAATTACAACTTTCTTATGGATGCGCTTTTCCATAACTGCTTCAAGTCCTGCACAAAGCGCTAAAGCAGATTTACCAGTACCGGCTCGACCGCCCAGAGAAATGATTCCGATATCTGGATCCAGTAAAAGGTCCAAGGCAATTCTTTGTTCAGCCGAACGGCCGTGCAGACCAAAAGCGTTGCGGTCACCGCGGACCAATTGCAATTGTTTGTCGGCTGTAACGCGCGCCAGAGCGCTGCCCTTCTCAGAGTGCAGAACGATTCCGGTGTGGACTGGTAATTGGTGGGCGCATTCGTGATCGGCACGATCTGATGCATATAGCTCATCAATAACGCTGTGGCCGACGTTTATCTCTTCGATGCCGGTCCAACCGCTATTGGATACAAGTTCGGCTAAATACTCTTGCGCCTCGACACCAACAGATGATGCCTTCACGCGAAGTGGCAGATCTTTTGTCACAAGTACTACCTGCTTGCCATCTGACATTAGATTTTTGGCGATGGCCAGAATTCGTGAATCATTTGTGCCATCGCGCAAGAAGCCGTGTGGCAAGGTACTTAAATCTGTGTGGTTTAACTCAACCGAAAGGGTGCCACCTTCTGGAGTTATCGTCAGTGGTTGATCAAGGCGACCATGGGTAATTCTCAAATCATCAAGTGCGCGCAAAGCAGCGCGGGCGAAATAGCCAAGTTCGGGATGGTCTCGCTTTGTTTCAAGTTCTCCGATAACAGCGATCGGAATGATTACTTCATGTTCTTCAAACTTTAAGAGCGCGTTCGGATCTGCCAACAAAACGCTGGTATCTAAAACATAAGTCTTTTTTAATGCTTTTTTCTTACTTGTAGATACTGGAGTAGCCAATGGCCAGCTCTCACATTCTCTTTAGTTTTATCCAAGTGGATGCTGCTTCTGACTAGAAAAAGATAGAACGGGGCAGCGCACTTTTATGTGCGACACGCCAGAGCGGCCAGTTAACGATTGGTTAAGACTGGCTACGCGCCAAGACGTCTATGGCGCTGTGAATATGCGCGAAGTGCACGCAAGAAATCGACGCGACGAAAATCAGGCCAATAGGCTTCACAGAAATAGAACTCGGATAAAGCGCTCTGCCATAACAAGAAGCCGCCCAGCCTTTGTTCACCCGATGTACGGATCAATAATTCGGGATCAGGTTGGCCAGCGGTATACAAATGTTTTGAGATCTCTTCAGTAGTTAACGCAGCAGCGGCATCGGCCAAATTTGAACCTTTATCACTCTTATCTTGTAGGTATCCCTTGACCGCATCGACGATTTCGCGGCGCCCGCCATAACCAATTGCTACATTTACTTCAACGCCACCATTTATCACAGGCGGCAAATTAGCCAATTTTTCACTTAGCCAGGGCGGCAATAAATCAAGTGCTCCAACAGCCTTGATATTCCATTTACCTGTCGCGCGAAGTTCATCGACAGTATCGCCAATAATCTTTAGTAGGCCATCTAACTCTTCCGGCGTGCGCTTAAAGTTTTCGGTCGAGAGCAACCACAAGGTAACCACTTCAACTTTGGCTTCATCACACCAACCGAGAAATTCCACAATCTTGCTAGCTCCGCGAAGATGACCTTTGGGATCAACCGAACTTGGATTAGCTTTTGCAAAGCGTCGATTGCCATCAAGGATTACACCAACGTGGCGCGGGGTCTTGGAGAAATCAAGGCCACTAACAAGGCGCCATTCATAAATTGGATAGAGCGCTGATTTGATCGCTTTACGAATAGTTTTTAACAACTCTACGTTCCGCAACAAACGATGCCACAGGCAAAGTGCCAGCTAGAGCCAGCCAAATCACGCGACGTAAATCCCAGCGCGCTTTCACCGAAAACTGCAAAGCAGTTAATAGATACACGGCATAAACCCAACCGTGTACAAATGGAATCCAGGCGACTTTGCCCTTCCAGTCTTCGTTATCAAATAAGTACGCCACTGGCAGATCTACAAACCACAAAAGCAGCGACATAACTCCGGCGATTAACGCCATTATTCGAAATCTCTTTACCGCACCAGTCATGAGGTAATACTACGGCGATAGAAGGGAAGGTAAAGAACGATCGCCGCCATCAACCACCAAATAGCTACATAGGAAATATGTTGCCAGTAATAACCAGCAACTCTGGAGACTGGCTCCTGGGCAATCACGCGGGTGCGAATTAATTCACCATCGCGAGTTGATTCTGATTGGGCGACGATAAATCCGTCATATAACTGCAAGTCAGCCAGCCCAACTATGACACTGCTATCAAGGCGAGATATAACTCCTGGAACATTTTCAGCGCGATCATCATTTTGATGTGGCTGCATATTTCCAACTAAATCTATTCTGGTCGACATCGCAACATCAGGATTTACCAATCGATCTGACCATAATCCGCGAACTACCAAAATTCCCGAAAGTGGATCTACGCCGTCAACCTGGAGCAAGGCAACTTCCCAATCGCTAACTACTCCATCTTTATCTCTCTGCAGTGGTGCCTTGAAGTTGGCAACATAAAAACCGCTGACTGCAACTTGCTTATTTACATTTCTTGAATCTAAAGCAACGGTTGGCGACGCTAAATCGCTTAGTGAATAAACCTTTGGATCAGTAACTTTGGCGGCAGCTTTTAACTCTTTCACCATGCCGGCACGATCTAACTGCCAGTTGCCAAGACCAATTAAAACCAAGGCGATTGCAATAACACCCAGGGCTTGAAAAAACTTCTTAATTATCGATTTGGTTTTCATTATTGCGAGAGTTCATTCGCATATAGCGCTTGTAAAAACTGCGCAACAAAATAGCGACAGTTATACAGAGAATAAGAACGGTGAGAGATCCTGCCCAGCCCATCTCGACATCTTTTTGCATGAGACAATACTCCCATGCAATCGGGTGAAGAGTTTGACTACAACGACCGCTATGGCGTGCTTCCTGCAAAGAGATGGATCACACCTGCGATCGTATTTGCCCTAATTGGCGGCGGTTGGTTTATTTGGGCCGGACTGCATCATGCCAACCCTGCTATTCGTTCTGAACTAATCTCATTTAGCGTAACTGCAGAGCGAGAAATTTCCATTCGTTACAGCGTTAATCGCACCGACCCTATGCAAGTAGTTATCTGCACTTTGACTGCAAGTGATCAGGATAAGAATGTCGTAGGCCAAATTGATCAGACCATCGCAGCCGGATCCTCGTATAACGAACAAACCACTGTGATTCCCGCACGAACTGCGCCTGTAACAGCGGCAATCGCACGCTGTCGCGCCGAATAATTACTTCGTATACCGTTGCCCCTTATGAGTACCCCACAAACTTGGCTAACCCAAGAAGCCGCAGATCGTTTGCGCGGCGAACTCGCACACCTGGAATCTGATGGCCGTAAAGAAATTACCGCCAAGATCGAAGCAGCTCGCGCTGAAGGCGATCTAAAAGAAAACGGCGGCTACCACGCAGCCCGAGACGAGCAAGGCAAGATGGAAGCGCGCATCCGCCAGTTAAAGCAGATGCTAGAAAATGCACACATCGGCACACCACCAGCATCTGCCGATGGCGTCGTTGGTCCCGGCATGGTTATCACCGCAATTATTGCTGGCGATGAAGAGAAGTTCTTACTAGGTTCACGTGAAATTGCATCAGGTGAACTAAGTGTTTACAGTGAAAAATCTCCACTTGGCGCCGCCGTTATGGGAGCCAAGATCGGCGACACCGTTTCTTACACCGCACCAAACGGCAAAGAAATTAAAGTCGAGATCAAGGGCGCGACAAACTACTAGTTAATAAGTTGCGCGTCCGCCAGAGGCGTCGAAGGTAAAACCAGTTGTAAATGAACAAGCTTTAGATGCCATGAATGCAACCATTTCGGCTACTTCTTCGGGCTGACCAACGCG
>CANGVO010000073.1 GCA_947457445.1 Actinomycetota bacterium
AACTTTATGGCATCAGATGTTGCCGCCTTTATTGATTACACCAAGCGCGCAGTCGAACTTGGCCAAGATGAAATCATCACCATGAACCCACAAGGAATCAGCATTATTGATTTGGCGGGCAAGTCAGTTGCGCCAAAGGAATACACAATTACTTGGGATTCAGCATCTGCGCAAAAGGGTGGTTATTCACACTTCATGCTTAAGGAAATATTTGAGCAGCCAAAGGCAGTTGCGGATACTTTGATTGGACGACTTTCCGATAATGGAAAAATCGAACTCGATGAACTGCACATGTCAGATGCTGAAATAAAGGCACTTAAGAAGATTGTCGTAATCGCCTGCGGAACTGCTTATCACGCAGGCATGATTGCTAAATATGTCATCGAAAAATGGGCAAAGATTTCTGTTGAGGTTGAAATTGCTAGCGAGTATCGCTATCGCGATCCAATTATTGATTCACAGACTTTAGTGATCGCAATTTCACAATCTGGTGAAACGATGGATACCTTGATGGCTATCCGCCATGCCAAAGCTGCTGGTGCGCGGGTATTGGCTATCTGTAACACCAACAGTTCAACCATTCCACGCGAATCAGATGCGGTTCTTTACACACATGCTGGTCCTGAAATTGCTGTTGCATCAACTAAGGCACTACTCACCCAAATAGTTGCAGTTGATTTAATTGGTCTTCACCTAGCCCAAGTCCGCGGTGAATTAAGCGATCAGCAAGTGCGCGATCTATATAACGAGATGCTTGAACTGCCCGGCAAAATCGAGCAAATTCTGGAGACTGTAGAACCACTGCGTGAATTAACTCGCGGCTTTGCAAAAGCCGAGACTGTTCTCTTTATCGGTCGCAATATTGGCTATCCAGTTGTGCTCGAAGGTGCCCTTAAGTTAAAAGAACTTGCCTATATTCATGCTGAAGGATTTGCCGGCGGCGAACTAAAGCACGGTTCAATTGCTTTGATTGATGAAGCAAAGGGAACGCCGGTTATTGCGATTTTGCCTTCTGGAAGTGATCACTCACTTGATGAAAAGATGCTCAGCAACATACAAGAAGTAAAAGCTCGCGGTGCGCGCGTTATTGTTATTGCACATGAAGGTGCCGAAGTCGTTGGCGCTGAACACATTATTCGTATTCCGGCTTGTTCCCCATTGTTTCAACCAATTTTGGCAACGGTCCCACTGCAGGTATTTGCTTACGAAATGGCGATTGCGCGCGGCAATGATGTTGATCAGCCACGCAATTTAGCTAAATCAGTTACGGTCGAATAACGATGACGGCAGTACTAGACACTCGTCGCGCTCAGATGGTCAGAGCCTTTCGCTGGTCAGCGATTTTGTTTGCGGGTTTTCTTTTAATCACTCATCAAGTCTTAATCAATGGACCTTTGATCGAAATTGATAAGTGGATTCATCACATGGAGCGACCAGAATTCCGTGGCGTCAGTGGATTTATTATCCGCCGCCTAGATGATCTTGGGTTACGTGGCGTGACAGCCACAGTCCTATTGCTTGCTGCGTTCTATATCGCGAGACGTTTTAAAACTTGGCGCCCGCTAAATTTGGCGATTCTCTCGGTTCTTTCGCTCAACCTTGTTGTTGGATTCTTTAAGTTTTGGTTAGGTCGAACAAAGCCAAAAGTAGGTTTTGATCTACTGCATTTTGGTGGAATGTCCTATCCAAGTGGCCACGCATCTAACGCACTTCTGTCTTGGGGTGTTCTTGCATATTTGATTTATCGTTATGCACACGTTGATCGTTACCGCGGACGTTTGGCCAGCGCAGGCGTTGCTGCAATAAGTCTTACCGTGTGCACGGTTTCACTGATCCGAGATACTCACTGGTTCTCTGATTTGTTAGGTGGACTCTTTATTGGTGCGGCGCTATTGGTCTTGATCATCGCAATTGATCGCTATTGGCCATCAAATAGCCAACTCTCATAACGCCAATTAGACTAAATCCCATGATCGATGGAATCGGTATTGATGTCGTAGATATCGCCCGCTTTGCAGAATCTCTAGAACGAACCCCATCGCTACGCGAAAAATTATTTACTCCAGCAGAATCCACAAAACCAATTCACTCACTTGCGGCACGTTTTGCTGCAAAAGAAGCCCTAGCTAAGGCGTTAAATGCCGGGCACGGACTTTCTTGGCATGAAGCAGAGGTAATAAACCATGAAAGTGGGAAACCAGATTTTCTCTTTCGCGGCGAGATCGCCGAATTGATAGATGGTGCAAAAGTACACTTATCTCTTTCTCATGATGCAGGAATCGCATCCGCCATGGTTGTGGTTGAACGATGACAAATCGTGCTGAAGCGCTAGTTGATCTTTCGGCAATTAAATCCAACATTGCAACTCTTAAGGCAAAAGCGGGAGTTGATTTATTGGCGGTAGTTAAAGCCGATGCCTATGGCCACGGACTTGTTCCCGTTGCCAAAGCGGCGCTTGAGGGCGGAGCTAATTGGTTAGGCGTTGCTTTATTGGAAGAGGCAATTGCACTTCGTGCTGCCGGAATTACTGCTCCAATTTTGGCTTGGTTGGTTCCACCGGGATCTGATTTCCAAAGCGCCGTAGATAACGATATTGATATTTCAGTTGCATCAATTAAAGCACTTGATGAAGTGAGTGCGGTCAAAGGTGTAAAGCGCCCCCGTGTTCATTTAGAAGTAGATACTGGAATGACACGTGGTGGATTTTTAGATGAATGGAACAAAATTGATGCTCCGCATTTAAACAGCGTTGAAATTGTTGGAATCTTCTCGCACTTCGCTCGTGCTGATGAACCGGGTCAAGCGCAAAATTTAGATCAGTTGGTTCGGTTTAAAAAGATGGTCGCCTCTCTCGAATCATTTGGATTTACCAATTTGATACGTCATCTCTCAAACTCCGCGGCAACTTTGGTCGACCATGTATCTGCCTTTGACATGGTTCGTACCGGAATTGCTATGTATGGTTTAACTCCAGATCTAAACAACCTAGGTAATTCGCAATCACTAAATCTCAAACCAGCAATGACCCTGCGCGCTAAATTGCATTTGGTAAAAGAAGTTCCCGCAGGCTCCTCCGTGGGTTACGGCGCCACTGAAAAAACAAAGTCCGATACAAAACTTGGTGTTGTAGCTATGGGTTATGCCGATGGAATTCCACGTATCGCAAAGAACGCTGGCGTGTTCGTTGACGGCAAACGCGCACCAATAATTGGTCGCGTATCAATGGATCAATTTGTTGTTGATTTGGGCGCCAATTCGCCCGCCCAGTCAGGGGATTGGGTAACTGTTTTTAGTACTGGCACCAATGGTGAATACACGGCAGATGATTGGGGCGCAGCCTCGGGCTCGATTAATTATGAGATTGTTACCCGAATTGGGCCACGTGTGCCTAGAATTTACCAACTATGAGCGCCGCACTGTTGCACGCAAAGGGAGTAAGCATCTCCTTCGGAGGCCTCAAGGCTCTTCACGATGTTCATCTGGAACTTCGTCCCAATGAAGTAGTCGGTGTCATTGGTCCTAACGGTGCTGGCAAAACAACGCTCTTTAATGCAATTTGTGGATTAGTTACTCCGGATTCTGGGACATTCGAATTTGGTGGCAAAGAACGCAGTTGGCCAAAAACCAATGATTTAGTTGATCTCGGTATCTCTCGTACGTTGCAAGGCGTTGGACTTTTTCCAGAGTTAACTGTTTTAGAAAATGTAATGATTGGTGCACAGAAATTGGCAAAGACAGGTCTAATTTCTGCAGCCCTTGGCAGCAATAAGCGAGATGAAGAAATCTTGCGCGACAAGGCGATGCGAGCACTAGATCGTGTTTACGCCGGTACTTTAGCCAATCGTCGAGCAGATACTTTGGCTTATCCAGATACTAAACGTGTTGCAATCGCTCGCGCACTTGTCTCAGAACCAAAGATTTTGATGTTGGACGAACCAGCTGGCGGACTTGGCCCACAAGATATTGAGTGGATGAATAATCTAATTCGAAACCTCACTGCAACTATGTCGGTATTAATCGTTGAGCACCATATGGATGTAGTCATGAGCGTTTGCGATCGTTTATATGTTTTGAACTTTGGTGAAGTAATTTCCAGCGGAGATGCTGAAAAGGTTCGTCGCGATCCAGCAGTTATTGCTGCTTACCTCGGGACCGGGGTCGCCTAATGTTAAAGATTGAGAATTTAACGGTTGATCATGGTGCAATTCGCGCGCTGCACGGAGTCAGCTTTAACGTTGAAAAGGGTCAGCTTGCCGCGGTAATCGGCGCCAATGGCGCAGGAAAAACTACTTTATTGCGGACCTTATCTGGGCTTAACAAAGCTAGCGAAGGACAGGCACACTGGAGCGATCTCAATATTTTGTATGCAAAACCAGAAAAACTAGTTCGCGAAGGCATCTCTCATGTTTCAGAAGGTAAGTCTGTAATTCCAGAATTAACAGTGGCCGAGAATTTAGAACTTGGATCGCTCTGGCGGCGCAACCGTAAAGAATCCGCGCAAACCAAAAATGAAGTTATTGATCTTTTCCCGCGGCTGGGTGAGCGACTCTCTCAAAGAGCCGACACGTTATCTGGCGGCGAACGTCAGATGTTGGCAATCGGTCGCTCAATTATGTCTAAACCCAAATTACTTTTACTCGATGAGCCTTCTCTCGGTTTAGCACCTTTGGTAATCGAACAAATCTTCCAAACTATTCGCGACTTAACAACTGCCATGGGGCTAACAGTTATCTTGGTTGAACAAAATGCCATGGGCGCGTTGAAGATTGCCGATATTGGAATCGTTTTAAATCTTGGATCGATCGCAGCCACTGGAAGCGCAGCTGCACTCAAAGACGACCCAGCAGTGCGCGCTGCTTATTTGGGGTTCTGATTATGTTTCAATTTATAAATACCCTTTTAATTGGAATAACAGCTGGCTCTATTTATTCTCTAATGGCAATCTCGATCGTTTTGGTTTGGCGAAGCACACGCGTTATTAATTTTGCAGCGGGTGGATTAGCTCTGGCATCTTCATTCGTCGGAGCAACTATTTTAGAAAAGACCGGCTCTTTCTGGATTGCACTACCGCTAGCGATGATTGCTGGTGCAGCATTTTCGGCGTTCGTCGAATACTTCTTCCTGCGCCCGCTACTGAAACGATCAGGTGATAAAGGCTCCGAAATATTCTTGCCGATTATTGCAACCTTAGGTTTGTTAGGAATCATCAAGGCAGTACTTAGTTACATCTATAAAGATGAAATCGGTTCATTGCCGCCACCACTTTCGGATAAAGGCTTCATCGTTTCGGGTGAAAGCATCGCCTTATCTCCAATGCGCTTACTCATCCTTGGGATTGTGCTTTTGTTAATGATCTCTTTAACTTTGATTTTCCAGCGCACAAACCTCGGTTTATCACTTCGTGCATCATCGTTTGCTCCGGAGATTTCTCGTTTAGCCGGAATCCG
>CANGVO010000074.1 GCA_947457445.1 Actinomycetota bacterium
CCAACAACGGTAACTTTCTTAGACATGGCAAACTCTTTCTCTTGACGTCAAGATAAACTCTACAACCCGCGAGGTAGTGAGATTGCCACAGCCAAGAGGGCAAGTGAAATCAAAAGGGCTAAATAACGCTCAACTTTTCCACTTTTTGCAGATTGCCAATGAGCCAAAGTGATGATCGCCATACCTATTGCGATGGCTATCGAACCCAGTCGTACCAAGGAAAAAACGCCCGCTAAGAATCCTGCAGCGATTAATAAATAGGCCAGTCGCAGACCAATTGTGTTTATCTCTCGCATGCTTCAACCACATTAGTTAACAACATCGCGCGCGTCATCGGACCAACGCCTCCTGGCATCGGCGCCACAAAAGCTGCAATATCCATAACACCAGGATCAACATCACCGACTAACCCTGAATCGTTTCGGGATATCCCGATATCCAAAACAGTTGCGCCAGATTTAACTGCATCGGCCTTTAAGAAATGCGCACTGCCTATCGCAGCCACAATTATGTCGGCTCGCTTTGTGTGAGATTTCAAATCTTTTGTTCCGGTGTGGGTCAAAGTTACCGTGGCATTTTCTTGCTTGCGACTAAGCAATAAACCAAGCGGACGTCCAACGGTTAAACCGCGCCCAATTACAACCACTTCGGCACCTGCCAGTGGAATTTTGTAGTGGTTAATAAGTTCAACAATTCCGCGCGGAGTGCAAGGCAAGGGTGCGTCATATCCCGCAACCAATCGACCTAAGTTCATAGGGTGAAGTCCATCAGCATCTTTAGCTGGGTCAATAGCTTCCAATATTTTTTGAGTGTCTATCGCACCAGGCAACGGAAGTTGAACGATGTATCCAGTGCATTCTGTGGCTGAATTCAAATCTTTAATCGCAGCAAGCACATCTGCCTGCGTTGCATCTGCTTTTAAATCAATTCGAATTGATTTGATGCCGACTTCTTGGCAGTCGCGATGCTTTCCTGCGACGTATGAATGTGAACCTGGATCATCGCCGACTAAGACAGTTCCAAGTCCCGGAGTTACACCTGATGTCTTTAACTTAGTTGTGCGAAGGGCGAGATCTGCTTTGATACTGGCAGCTAGTGATCTGCCATCAAGAATCGTCGCGCTCATATCGGTGATCCTATTGGAAGGACTCGCAGGTGGCGAAGTTACGCATGCGAGAAATGTCGAGTTCCAGTGAAAAACATGGCGATTCCAGCAACGTTTGCCGCGGCAATAACTTCCTCATCGCGCACGCTTCCTCCGGGTTGCACTACAGCGGTAACGCCGCCATCGATCAAAATTTGTAGACCATCTGCAAATGGGAAGAACGCATCACTTGCCGCAACGCTTCCGATTGATCGATCACCTGCGCGATCAATCGCTAACTTGGCAGAATCAACGCGATTTACTTGGCCCATACCAATTCCAACAGCAGCACCATTTTTCGCCAACAAAATTGCATTACTTTTTACCGCGCGCACCGCACGCCAAGCAAATTGCAGATCCGCCATAACTTCTTTGGAAACTTTGCTGCCTGTTACTTGCTTCCAGTTGGCGCAGTCATCACCAGGCGCGTCAATCTTGTCGGTATTTTGAACTAGTACGCCGCCGGAGACGGGACGTATCTCAAGCGATGAAATTACCGTGTTCGGACAAGTAAGAATGCGGATAGATGGTTTGCGCATCAAGATTTCCAGCGCTTCTGGTTCATATTCAGGAGCGATTATTACTTCGGTAAAAATCTCTGAAAGCGGTTGTGCCATTGCAACCGTTACTTTTCGATTCGCGGCTACGACTCCCCCAAATGCTGAAACCGGGTCGCAAGCGTGTGCCGACAGATAAGCCGATGCAATGTCTTTGCCGACCGCAACTCCGCAAGGATTTGCATGCTTAATAATTGCAACGCATGGTTGGTCATGATCCAAAGCAGCACGCCAAGCCGCATCAGCATCGGTGTAATTATTAAATGACATCTCTTTGCCATGGTTTTGCACTGCATTAACAATTCCAGGTGGACCACCACGATAGATGGATGCACTTTGATGTGGGTTTTCTCCATAGCGAAGTGAGTTCTCGCGTTTCCAAATAAGGCCAAACCAATCTGGAATTTCGCGGCTGATCTGAGTTCCGAGCCAACTAGCGATCGTTAAATCATATTCAGCGGTAGTGCGAAAGACTTCGAGTGCGAAAGTTCGGCGCTCATCAAGAGTCGTTCCGCCTGCTGCAAGAGCGGCAAACAGCGCATCGTATTGCTCGGGTTTGGATATAACCGCAACAGATCCGTGATTCTTTGCAGCTCCGCGCAACATAGAAGGGCCGCCAATATCTATTTGTTCAATACATTCGGCATATTCGGCGCCAGATAAAATCGTCTGCAAGAACGGATACAAGTTAATGACAACTAAATCAAAGGGTTCGATATCTAAATCTGCAATCGCCTGTAAATGTTCTGGGTTGTCCTGATCAGCCAAAATGCCAGAATGAATTTTGGGATGCAAAGTCTTTACTCGCCCACCCATGATTTCTGGAAAGCCTGTGTAAGAACCAACTTCTGTTACTGCGATTCCCGCACCCTGCAAAGTTTTCGCTGTCGATCCAGTTGAAAGTATCTCAACCCCAGCCTTGGTTAACGCTTGTCCAAGTTCAAGGAGGCGATCTTTGTCATAGACGCTAACAAGTGCGCGTCGGATAACTTTGCGATCTGACATCATGACCTCACCTGATCGGCTAGAAGCGATTGCAACGTTGCAACGAATAATCTACGTTCCACAATCTTAATGCGCTCATGCAGGCTCTCCTCGGTATCGCCCGCAGTAATTTCTACAGATTCTTGCGCAATTACCTGTCCAGTATCAATCCCAGCATCAACCCAATGAATTGTTGTACCTGTTTTATCAACTCCAGCAGCCAACGCATCGCGCACGGCGTGGGCACCTGGAAAATGTGGAAGTAGAGCGGGATGGCTATTTACGATCCGAAAACGATTCACACATTCACTAGATAAAATTTTCATGAAACCAGCGCTAACAACTAGATCAGGCTTCAAAGCCTCTAATGTGTTGATGATTTCCAGATCCCATAACTTTCGATCAGTCTTCATGGGAATCAAAAATTGCGTGATACCGGCACCACGGGCGCGATCTAAAACTTGCGCACCTTCTCTGTCGCAAATTAAGCCAACTATTTGCGCATCGAGTTCATTGTCTGAAACTGCATCAATTATGGATTGTGCAATTGACCCGCCGCCAGATGCCAAAATTACTAATCGCGCTGGGCTCATTAGCGCCTCCGTAATTTAATCTGTGGCACTAGCACCATAAGTGCAACTCCTACGCCAATCTCCAGAACGATAGTGAGAGTTAACTTCCAAATTGAAACTCCGAGGGCGCTCATAGCTGGAGTCATCAGTGAACCACTTGCCAGATATCCAATGATCGAAATCGATACCGCAATCAAAATAAGCGCTTGAATCAAAGCGCGTGTACTAGAAGTCAGCGCCCATGCAGCGAGGAGAGCGCCAACGGCAATAACAAAAATAATTGCGATCAGCGCCCATTTAGATGAAGTAGTTGGAATTACCGCCAAGACGGGAAGAGTTGGTATTGCACCTAAGTTATGAGTAAACGGTGAAACTAAAGTTCCAACACCTACGGCAAATCCACTACCGGTGAAGAATGAAAGAGTGGCAACTGCCAAGTTTGGTAAATAGAAAAGATTTAGCGCAAATAGCAAAATCGAACCGAGAATTCCGGGCTGTAGAACAATCGAAATATTCTTAAAGGTTGATACATGAGTGAATATCAAAAGCGCAAGAGCTACAAAAGAAGCGCCAAGCAATATCGCCATAACACGAGTGGCATAACTGACCGCTTGTGAAATCCTAAATCTTGATCCTGCTGTAAGTGTTGCCAAGTATGAAATTAAGAATGCAAAAACTGGCGCCAGATACCACTGTGCGCTCACGCTGTCCGAACTACTAAATAAAGCCAATAAGGTCGCAATGAGTGCGTACTGAAGTGAAAAGATCGAACGAACGCTATTTAAATTATGAAAATCGCCATGCAACTTTGAAAGTGATCGATTGAAACCACTGCGCAGCGCAAGGAAGGGAAGCAGCATCGCACCGATCGGCAGAAATGATAGATAACCAGAAGTCGTTCCATTTAAGAAGAATGGAATGTGATGCGCACCCAACCAGAGCCAGATGGCCGCACGCATGGGATCTGAAGTATTTCCAGTTGCACTTCCGGCAGTTGCCCAAGCAATTAGTGAAACAAATGCCAGCGGCAAGAGCAGGAGAGCAACGCTACGCAAGACCTGTGCAAACGAGACCGCTAGGACACGTTGCAACATGGCGTTTGTTAGCGACCGAGAATGGCGCGCATTAAGCGCGCAGTTTCACTAGGAGTTTGCCCAACTTTTACACCTGCTGCTTCTAGCGCATCTTTCTTTGCTTGCGCAGTTCCAGATGAACCAGAGACGATCGCACCAGCATGGCCCATCGTCTTGCCTTCTGGTGCAGTAAATCCAGCAACGTATCCAACAACTGGCTTGGTAACGTAATCAGCAATAAAAGCGGCGGCACGTTCTTCAGCATCGCCACCAATTTCACCGATCATCACTATTGCAGTTGTTTCAGGGTCATCTTGGAAAGCTTTTAAACAGTCAATGTGTGTTGTTCCGATAACTGGGTCTCCACCGATACCAACCGCAGTTGAGAATCCGATATCGCGAAGCTCGTACATCATTTGATAGGTAAGCGTTCCAGACTTAGATACCAGACCAATTGGACCACGCTTTGTAATATCCGCAGGAATGATTCCGACATTTGATTGCTCGGGGCTAATTAAACCTGGGCAGTTAGGTCCGATGATTTGGGTTGTTCCCTTTTGTAGCGAATATGCATAGAAGAACGCTGAATCGTGAACTGGGATGCCTTCGGTAATTACAACTACCAATGGCATCTTGGCATCAATTGCATCAATCACCGCAGCCTTTGCGAACTTAGGCGGTACGAATACAACAGAAACATTGGCGGCAGTTGCTGCGATTGCTTCGGCTACTGTGTTGAAAACCGGAAGTTGATGTCCATCAATATCAACAACTTGTCCGCCTTTGCCTGGTGTTACGCCACCAACAACTTTTGTGCCAGATGCCATCATACGACGGGTGTGCTTGGTTCCTTCAGAACCAGTCATACCTTGAACAATGACTTTGCTACTTGAGTTAATAAAGATAGCCATTACTTCGCCGCCAATTCTGCAGCGCGTGATGCTGCTCCATCCATAGTTTCGGCTTGCTCAACCAA
>CANGVO010000075.1 GCA_947457445.1 Actinomycetota bacterium
GCGCGTGATTCAGAATCTTCTGAAGCATCAGAGCGTTCTCCGTCTGCGGGTTTGCTTTCTGCCGAAGTTTCAGATGCATCTGCTTTAGCGGCGCTCTTCTTCGCACCCTTAGGTGAGCTCTTAGGAGCCTTCTCTTCGGGAGCTGCTTGAAAAATTGGAACCGGAATTGCCGGTGCCTTCTTCTTTGATTTCGCTTCGGTTACTTCAGTAACGGGAGCATCAATGATTTCCGGTGAAGTGTCACCTGGAACAGATTTCTTTTTACCTACTTTTTTCACCGCACGCTTGCGCGGTGACTTTGGCTCAATAGCCATGGCACCAAATCCTCTATGCGTTAATTAACGCGCTCTGGCTTGTAGTCACTTATCTGGCAAACAACCCTTAGGTCGCCCCTGGTAAATCCCTCAAGCAAATCTTTTTACTTCTGTGTGAGTCCGCCGCTGGCTTCCTTCGCGATTTAGATCGCGAGCCGCGCTGAACTGTTGGGGTAAGTATGGCAGATGAATGCTCTAAAGCGCGAAATGAGCGTTGATTCTGGGTGATTTAGCCGCGATTACGGGCGTTTACGTTCTGCAGCAACCCAAAACCGATCATTGTCGCAAACATACTCGAACCACCATATGAGACAAATGGAAGTGGAACCCCGGTCATCGGCATCATTCCTAAAGTCATTCCGATATTTTCAAATGTTTGAAATGCAAACCACGCGATTACTCCGGTGCAAACCAATTTCCCGTAAGGGTCATTTGATTTACGCGCAATACCAAAAGCTCGCATCAATACCGTGAGGTAAAGAATAAGAATAAATCCGCATCCCAGAAATCCAAGTTCTTCACCAGCTACCGTAAAAATAAAGTCGGTCTGCTGCTCTGGAACAAAGCGACCATTTGTTTGCGGACCATTAAATAATCCAGTTCCGAGTAGTCCACCAGAACCAACGGTGATGCGAGCTTGACGCAACTGATAACCACTGCCTTGTGAATCCGCGTTTGGATCAACAAATGCCTGCAAGCGTTTTACTTGGTAATCATCAATAATTCCAACTTTTACTGCAGCAAAACTTCCGATCACTGCCACGAGAATCAACCCGACCACCCAGCGCATCGGTGCACCAGATACCGCAATGATTGTTACTACAGAAATACTTATGATAAAAACTGTTCCCATATCCGGTTGTGCCAAGATCAGAAGAACCGGAACTGCAGCAACAACCAGTGCTTGCATCACATCGGTGTGCTGTGGGGCATCAGTGTCATGTGTTCGTTCAGATAAAATCATTGACATTCCTACGATGATCGAGATCTTTGCTAATTCAGCAGGTTGAACTTGGAATCCACCAGGTAGCCCAATCCATGCGTTCGCACCATTTACTTCATCGCCAATACCTGGGATCAAAACTGCAGTTAAGCCAAGTACGCCGATAACCCAAACAATTGGCGTGTAAGCACGGATAAGTCGATAATCAACAACGGTGGTTCCCCACGCAAGAAGTGCCCCAATTGCAATATTAATTACATGCCGTTTCAAGTAATACTCAGGATCTAAACCGTTAGCGGCATACCAATTTCGGGTAGCTGCATAAACCAATAGGGTTCCAATAATTAGCAGTAGTGCTACTGCAATCGTGAGAATGGGATCAAATCCTGAAAAAGCAGAACGCCGAGAATTTTTTCGGTAATTGACCCGCTGTGAAGATAAGCTCATTTTGCTTCCTTTACCTTCGTAGCAGGTGAAATCTTTGGTAACCCAACTGGCGGAACACCACTTGGGAATATGATCTTGGCAGAAACAACCTTAGAACCTTGCACGCCAAAGAGTGTTTCGTAAATCTTTCGAACTCCGATTCCAGAAGTCGAAGCACCGAAACCACCTTGGCTAACCATCATGACAACGGCATAACGTGGTTTTTCACTTGGACCGAATGAGGCAAACCAAGAAGTGTCTGCCTTTTGGGTGCCATTTGAATTTTTACCAAAAACTTGGGCGGTCCCGGTCTTTCCACTTATGGCAACTGGAAATCCGCTAAAAACTCCAGCGCCGGTTCCATTCACCACAACTTCACGCAAAGCGCTCTTTAGGAATTTCATTGTCTCTTTGCTGGCAGGGATTTCACCCAATTTTTCAGGAGTGAATTGCTTTATTACTGTTCCGTCAGTTTTTACAATTGCTTTAGCAATCGTAGGCTTCCAAATTGTTCCACCATTTCCAATAGCGGCATACATTTGAGCTAACTTAAGTGGTGTTATTACTGTGTCGCCTTGCCCGATTGAGAAGTTGACCGCATCGCCTGCGCGAATTTTGTCTCCATCTAAACAGTTTTCATATGCCAGTTGCAATAGAAATGCTGTTTGTTGGCTCTTGGGAGCGCGCTTCTTATAGTTGCAATAAAAATCCTTATTCTGCTCATACCAAGATTTACGCCACTCACGATCAGCAAGTCGCCCAGATGATTCTGATGGCAGATCAATTCCAGTTTTTTTGCCAACTTGAAAACCTTTTGCCGCATTATAGAAATAATCATTTGCATCCGATTTAGGCTTTAGCCCACCATCGCGCAACCATTCATCAAATGCGATGCGATACCAAATTGTGTCGCAAGATATGGCAATGGCCTTCTTCAGCGATATTCGACCTTGCGCTTTACTCTCAAAGTTTTGAAAAGCGCGTGTACCAACTTCGACTTGCGATGGGCAGTCATATGTTGCATTCAAGTCATATCCCGCATTTGCTGCAGCGACTACTGAAACAGATTTAAAAGTAGATGCAGGCGCAAACAAACCTTGTAGCGCACGTGATAAAGCAGGAACACCGGCAGCCTCGCTGTAGAGATTTTCTGCCTCTGCAACCGTTAATCCACGTTCGTACGAATTTGGGTCATAGGTTGGATAAGAGGCCAGCGCTAAAATCTGTCCATTCTTTATGTCCATTACGACTGCTGCTCCGCCATCAGATCGATAACCAGATGCACGTGCTCGTCGAACTGCATCTGCCAGTGCGCTTTCTGCGGATGCTTGCACACGAACATCGATGCTCGTAACGAGGTGTGATCCACCAACTGGTTTTGAATTTTGACTAGTGCTGGTCACTGCTTCTTTGCGATCAACAATGACTGTCTTGATACCTGGAGTTCCTCGCAGATATTCGTCGTACTGAATTTCCAAACCTGCTTTACCAATTGACTCAGATCGGAAATAGCTGCGTCCATTGGCTCCAGATAAATCCGCATCCGTTAGTGGTCCCACATATCCAAGAAGGTGCGCACCATTGACTCCGGCATTTGTTGGGTAGTTGCGGATCGATACAGGTGTTGCAGAAACCCCTGGATATTGATCAGATCGTTCAACAATACGAAGTGCGATCTCTGGATCTGCTTCTTTCGTTATTGGAATTGGTTGAAATCGCGAACCCGTCCAGCAACCAGCGCGCGAGCCTTTGGGCAATTCACCACAGAGCCGAGTTCGTTGAAAAATATCGCTGTATTGCAAGTTCAACAATTTTGCCAAACTCTTAATGACAGAAATGCCTTTATCAGGTTGACGATCTATTTTGGTGCGATCTACCGTAACTGCAATTCCAACGCGATTGAGTGCAAGTGGAACACCTGATGAATCAACTATCAATCCCCGGGTTGCAGGTGTTACTACATCGCGACTCTGGATTGATAAAGCCGCATCACGATATTTGGGGCCAGCAGCAACTTGCAAATAGAAAAGTCGCCCGAGCAATCCTGCAAGTAACGAGAAGATAAGTATCTGAACTACCAAAAGACTTAGGCGCGCGCGTTGATTCATCCGCGACTAGCCTCTTCAAAGAGAGCTGCATGAATACGAGTCACAATCGGCATCAAAAGGGGAACAATTGCCACGGTCCAGAGTGATGATGTAAGTAGCGAAATTAAAACTTGCAGGACGCTACCAATTTCACCACCGAGCAATAAACCAATGATCAAATAAACTAATCTGGTAATTGGCACAGCAAGTGCCACGATAATTACCAATGAAATTGGATTGCCTCGGAAATTATCATCGCCATAACCCAAGTAAGAGATTGAAAATCCCGCCAAGATCATTATCAGCGTCCATTGGCCCATAGGACTTGAAGTTGTTTGAGATAAGTCCATCATCAAACCTGCGCCAAAGCCGGTTAGCGCACCAAGTTCTGGCGAACTGAGAGCGGCCCACAGAAGTGAGAAAACTAGGAAGAGCGAGAATCCCCCTCCAAAAATTTTGAATTGACTAACAATCGCTTCTTGCACAACAAACATTGTTGCAAAAATCGGAAATGAAATTAAGAATCTTCGAGCAAACATTTATGGTGTGCGCGATTCCGAAGGAGTGGCGTAAATCGTAACCGTTGGAGTTGGTGCGGGTGCTTTAGGTACCAAAACATCACGCGGATCAGTTTCTGGCGCACCAACCACAACCGCAACAACGCTTAGTTCTGAAAAATTCACATACAGCTTTACATCCGCGGTTTGAGTTACCGATCCAGCCGCATTGTCTACAGATGTGACTTCGCCTATAGGTACGCCAGGTACAAATGGACGATTGTTTTGACTTCCGCGCGCCAAAATAACATCTCCGACTTTAAGAGTTGTTTGGTTATCTAGAAGTTGAAGTACTGCCTTGTTAGTTCCTTGACCGCTTAAAATTCCAATTTGCTGACTTCCGGCAACTCGGGCACCTACTCGAAATGCTGGATCGGTCGTTAACTGCACAAGAGCGTTATTTGGGTAAGACATTTTTACTACACCGACTAAACCTAAGCCTGATATCACGGTCATATTCTGACGAACACCTTGATTGGTACCGGCATCTATTGAAATTGTTTGTGTAAATGAAGATGCAGAGCCAAGTGAGATTACTTTGGCGTTGACCACTTTATATTTAGCGGTACCAGCTAAGTCCAATACAGATTTCAATTGTTCTAGTTCTGAATCAGCGTTCTTGCGATTGATGAGAGTATTACGTAATTTTTCATTATCCGCTTTTAGTCGTTCTATCTCACCGCGCGTTCTGCCAAGTCGCGATACATCGGTAAAGAAGTTTCCTACTGGACGGAAAACAGTTGCAGCCGCTGATTGAAATGGAGATAGCGCGCTCTGAGTACCATTTCGTAAACCGTTGATCACCGAAACTCCGCGTAGATCTAAAGTGATCAAAAAGAGCGAAGTTACAATTAGTGAAATCAGCAGCAGACGACCGCGGTTATCGCCGCCGTTTCGCATCTTTAAAACCTATCGACGTGGCTCGGAGATCAAAACCTTTTCAAGGGCTTCGAACTCTTCAATGCACTTACCTGAACC
>CANGVO010000076.1 GCA_947457445.1 Actinomycetota bacterium
GATGGTTAAATCAGGTGCGCGAATTAGTTACGGTAGCGATTGGCCGGTTACTTCTTACTTGCCACTATTTGCGTTAGCGGTTCCAACGCATCGCCAATCACCTGAACATTTGCCCGCTTTAGGTTGGAGTCCGCAAGAATCAATTTCTGTAGAAGAGAGTTTGAGTTTTTATACCGAAGGCGTTGCCTACCAAGGCTTTAACGAAAAGCGCTTTGGCCAGATCGCTGTCGGCATGCAGGCCGATCTGGTAATTCTGGAAAAGAACCCCCTTGAAGTAGCACCTCACGATGTGGCCGGGATCAAGATTTTGGGCGTTTATAAGTCTGGGGTTGCCGTCATAGGATGAGGCTATGACAACCACCGTAAATCACTGGATCGATAATAAAGAAGTACCAAGCACATCAGGTCGCACTGCACCTGTTTATGACCCAGCACTTGGCGTTGAAACAAAGCGCGTTGCGTTGGCAAATGGTGCTGAGATTAACGCCGCGATTGCATCGGCCAAGAAGGCTTTTCCAGGCTGGTCGAAGACTTCACTT
This sequence comes from Actinomycetota bacterium, assembly GCA_947457445.1. Taxonomy (GTDB): domain Bacteria; phylum Actinomycetota; class Actinomycetes; order Nanopelagicales; family Nanopelagicaceae; genus Planktophila. The sequence continues at coordinate 540 of CANGVO010000076.1, forward strand.
GCTGCACGTCAACAAGTGATCTTTAAGTTTCGTGAACTGCTGAACGCCAAAAAGGGTGAACTGGCCGAAATTATTACCAGCGAACATGGCAAGGTTTTATCTGATGCGCTCGGTGAAATTACACGTGGTCAAGAAGTTGTCGAATTTGCCGTGGGAATGCCTCAACTAATAAAAGGTTATTACTCAGAAAATGTCTCAACTGGTGTTGATGTTTACTCCACTCGCCAAGCACTTGGCGTAGTCGGAATCATTTCTCCATTTAACTTCCCAGCCATGGTGCCGATGTGGTTCTTCCCAATTGCAATTGCAGCTGGAAATACAGTTGTCTTGAAACCTTCAGAGAAAGATCCTTCTGCTGCGATTTGGATCGGCAAGTTATGGAAAGAAGCAGGATTGCCTGAAGGCGTATTTAACGTTCTAAATGGAGATAAAGAAGCAGTCGATGGTTTGCTGCACTCTCCTGATGTAGAAGCGATTTCATTTGTAGGCTCAACGCCAATCGCGCGGTACATCTATGAAGAATGTGCCAAGGCTGGAAAGCGTGTGCAATCACTTGGCGGAGCGAAGAACCATATGTTGGTCTTGCCAGATGCTGACCTTGAACTCGTTGCGGATTCAGCAATCAATGCCGGATTCGGTTCTGCTGGTGAACGTTGCATGGCTATCTCGGTAGTTGTCGCCGTTGAGCCAGTTGCTGATGCTTTGATCGAAAAGATTGTTACTCGTATGGATAAGTTGCGCACTGGCGATGGTCGTCGTGGTTGCGACATGGGTCCACTTGTAACTAAAGAACACCGCGATAAAGTCGCTGGCTATATTGATGTTGCAATCAAAGACGGCGCAAAAGTTGTCGTTGATGGTCGCGATGTAAAGGCCGATGGCGAAGCCGCTGGATTCTGGCTTGGACCAACTCTGATCGATAATGTTCCGACTTCTTCAAATGTATATAAGGATTAAATCTTCGGACCAGTCCTTTCTATTGTTCGCGTTAAGTCATACGACGAAGGTGTTTCACTAATCAACAGTGGCGCCTTCGGCAATGGAACTGCGATCTTTACAAACGATGGTGGAGCCGCTCGTCGCTTCCAGAATGAAATTCAAGTCGGCATGGTTGGAATTAACGTTCCAATTCCTGTGCCAGTTGCTTATTACTCATTCGGTGGTTGGAAGCAATCACTCTTTGGAGATACCAAAGCGCACGGAGAAGAAGGCGTTCACTTCTTTACGCGCGGCAAAGCAATAACTTCTCGTTGGCTTGATCCAAGCCACGGCGGAATCAACCTCGGCTTCCCACAGAATTAATCCAACGTAAGAAAATTTGGAAAGGCAGCACTGATTATGGCTACTCGCAAAATGAGCGTAGGACAAGCGATAGTTGAATTCCTTTCACATCAATACACCGTTGATGGCGATTACCGCGAACGCACTATTCAGGGCGTCTTTGGAATATTTGGACATGGCAACGTTGCTGGGATTGGGCAAGCGCTAAAACAACTTTCTACAACCGATCCCGGGCTAATGCCTTATCACCAAGCGCGCAATGAGCAAGCAATGGTTCATGAATCATCAGCGTTTGCACGAATGACGCGTCGCCGCGCAACGTTTGCATGTGCATCATCTGTTGGCCCAGGTGCAACCAATATGTTGACTGGTGCAGCAGTAGCCACAACAAATAGATTGCCCGTTCTTCTTTTCCCAGCGGATACATTTGCAAACCGTGTATCTGATCCAGTGCTGCAACAACTTGAACAGCCATATGATCTTTCTATCTCCGTAAATGATGCCTTTAAGCCGCTATCTAAATTCTTCGATCGCATCAATCGTCCAGAACAACTCTTTAGCTCACTTCTTGGCGCGATGCGCGTTTTAACAGATCCTGCCGAAACAGGCGCCGTGACAATTTGTCTTCCTGAAGATGTACAGGCAGAGACCATTGAAGTTCCTGAAGAATTTTTGGCTGATCGAGAATGGCATATTCGCAGACCACGTCCAGATATCGGTCTTTCTAAAGTTGCAGCAAGTGCTATCGCAAAATCTAAAAAACCTTTTATCGTCGCTGGTGGAGGAGTTATTTACTCAGATGCACATGATGCGCTGGCTAAATTTGTAGAAAGCACAGGTATTCCAGTTGGAGTTTCACAAGCCGGAATGGGTTCATTGAACTGGGACCATCCGCAAATGTGTGGCTCAGTAGGTGCCACCGGAACGACAGCGGCAAACCGCTTGGCTAAAGAAGCCGATTTAGTTATTGGCATTGGAACTCGCTACAGCGATTTCACAACAGCATCGCGCAGTATTTTCCAAAACCCTGACGTTAAATTTATAAATATAAATGTCACAGCATTTGATGCCTTCAAACATGGCAGTGCGATTCCTGTAGTAGCAGATGCCAGAACTGCACTAATCGAATTAACTCAGGAGCTAGCTAACTTCAAAGTTTCCGCAGATTACGCAAAACGGATTACTGATGAGAATAAGCAGTGGGACGCGATCGTTGATGCCGCCTTTATTGATCAAAAGTTGGCCAAGCCAAGTCAGAGCGAAATTATCGGAGCCGTGCAAGCAGCTACTGATCCACGCGATGTTCTAGTCGGCGCAGCAGGTTCGCTTCCAGGAGATTTGCATAAGTTGTGGCGCGTTCGTGATCCACTTGGTTATCACATGGAATACGCATTTTCCTGCATGGGTTATGAAATTGCCGCGGGACTTGGTGTGGCACGTGCAGATTCATCACGTACTCCGGTTGTAATGATGGGCGATGGTTCGTATCTAATGATGCACACCGAACTCGTTACAGCGGTTGCAGAGGGATTGAAATTCATTGTTGTGCTCGTGCAAAATCACGGCTTTGCATCAATTGGACATCTCTCTGAAGATATTGGTTCGCAAAGATTTGGTACGAAATATCGTTTCCGCGATGCTAAAGCGAACAACCACGAATCAGGTGATGTCCTACCTATCGATCTTGCTACCAATGCAGAAAGCCTTGGTATGAATGTAATTCGAATTGCTGAGAGCCCAAATGCGATAGCAGATCTATCCGCTGCTATGAAGGTTGCCAAAGCGCACCCAACTGCAACGCTTATTCATATCAATAGTGATCCATTGCTATATGCCCCAGGTGGGGAAGCTTGGTGGGAAGTACCAATTCCAGAGGTTTCAACTCTTGAGTCAACTCAAAAGGCATACGCTAATTACGTTCAAGCACGTAAAGCGCAGAAGAAATATTTAGGTAAAGGTTCTTCAGAGCGTAATTAAACGTAACTGACTTCTCTAAATGATCGCTTGATCGACAAAGTGAACTGATCATCTTTTGGATCGGCGACTCTAAAGAAGCAAATAAGTTGCTTGCCGTACTTTTTCTCCTCAGCACCAGGATCTGGATAGAAGTAGCCGTAAGTTAGCGTTTTAGGTAAATCTTTCTGAGTCATCAAGGTATCTATTGCCGAGCCATCGCAAGTTGTACCAGCCTCTTTTTTGGCGGCTTCTGAATTCAAATCCTTGGCCTTCATTTTTCCGGCATAAAAAACTTCATAATGGTGCGGAGATGTACAGCTGGTTGAATACAAAGTTTTGTAATTCTTATCAGACCACTTGCTCGCCTTAGCTGGAGCTTTGTTCGCTGAATAACAACCGATCTTTAGTTCAAGATAAAACGTACCTTTGCTAAGTGCGTGCGCTGTTGGAGATCCCAGGGCAAAAAGCAGCGCCAGCACGGCGGTAAAAGTCTTACTTTTTCGCATGACTGCATACTAGAGCCTCAACCTCTAGTTGAACTTTGCATTTGATGTGAGCGACACGATGCAAAGTTGTGGCGTTGCAGATTATCGACGCAGGACTACGCTTACGACACCCAGAAAGTACGGATTAGTTATTCGACTAATCTCTCGAGAGGAGCACAATTGTTTAAGAAATTTAAGAAGATTGCTGCAGCAACTGCTGCAGCCGGTCTACTCGGACTTGCACTAAGTGCATGCTCATCAGCTGATAAAGCAGTTACAGAAGCTGATTGCGGAACTGAAAAAGCGTTTTGTATTGGTCTTGTAACTGACCTTGGAAAAGTTGACGATAAGTCATTCAACCAAGCTGCTTGGGAAGGCGCCGTTGCTGGAGCTGAAGCAACAGGTGGTTTCGCGAAGTACGTAGAAACTACTGACTCAAAAGACTACGCAAAGAACATTGCACTCTTCGGAGATAAGGGTTACAACGTAATCGTAACTGTCGGTTTCTTGATGGCAGAAGCAACTGTTGCTGCTGCAGCAAAATACCCAGACGTTAAGTTCGTCGGCGTTGACCAGTTCAACGGAACAGATGCAGCTAACGTAACTGGATTGATCTTCGATGAAGATCGCGCTGGATTCCTTGCTGGCTACTTGGCTGGAAACCTAACCAAGAGCGACAAGATTGGTGGCGTACTTGGAATGAAGGAAGTTCTACCAGTTCGCAAGTTCGGTGAAGGTTACGAGGCTGGTATTGCATACGCAGCTAATGAACTAGGCAAGACAATCAAGACATCAGTTATTTACCATGCTGCTGGCGACACTGCATTCAATGATCCAGCATGGGGCGCATCAACTGCTTCTCAATTGCTTGGTCAAGGCTTTGACGTAATCTTCGGTGCAGGTGGAAACACTGGTAACGGAGCAATTACAAAGGTTGCCCAGACAGCTGGCGCATTCTGTATCGGTGTAGATATTGACCAGTGGAACACAGTTCCAGAAGCACAACCATGCTTGGTCAC
>CANGVO010000077.1 GCA_947457445.1 Actinomycetota bacterium
ACCAAAAGCGCGCGACTTGGCCGCACAATTGCGTAAGAACTGGAACATTGATTTCGATGATTCAGGTGCAATTGGACGTCGCTATCGCCGCCAAGATGAAATTGGAACTCCTTATTGCATCACCATCGACTTTGAAACTTTGGAAGACCATGCAGTGACAATTCGTGATCGCGACACAATGGCGCAAGAACGAATCGCACTTGACCAAGTAGAAGCGTGGCTTGCTCCAAAACTACTTGGCTGCTGAAGTCAATGCCTTTAACCCTGCCGCTTGCAAGTGGTGACCATGTAATTGATCCACCGGTGGTGCTTGCGCCAATGGCGGGAATTACTAACTCTGCTTTTCGCGCTCTATGTCGCGAACAAGGTGCTGGATTATTCGTCTCTGAAATGGTTACTGCACGCGCACTAATTGAGAGACGGCCAGATACGTTGCGCATGATTGCTCCCGGCGCTGGTGAATGGCCACGTTCGGTGCAGTTGTACAGTGTTGATCCGAATACGATGCGCGCTGCTGTCACAATGTTAGGAAAAGAAAATTTAGCCGATCACATTGATATGAACTTTGGCTGCCCAGTTCCGAAAGTAACTCGCAAAGGCGGGGGAGCAGCGCTTCCCTATAAACGAAAATTATTCGCATCGATTGTTGATGCCGCAGTGCAAGCAGCAAAACCATTTGGAATTCCTGTAACAGTTAAGATGCGAATTGGAATCGATACCGATCACCACACATACTTAGAGGCAGCAAAGTCAGCATCAGATAGCGGTGTTGCCTGGGTTGCACTTCATGCCCGCACCGCAGAACAGATGTATGAAGGTAAAGCAGATTGGTCTGCCATCGCACGATTAGTTGAGCACTTAAAACCAACCGGAACTCCTGTTCTTGGCAATGGAGATATCTGGTCTGGCGGCGATGGTTTGGCGATGATGAAAGAGACAGGTTGTGCCGGTGTTGTTGTTGGTCGTGGCTGCTTGGGGCGCCCTTGGTTATTCGCTGATTTGGTTGAAGCTTTCAATGGCGGAGATAAGAAAGTATTGCCAACCCTGCATGAAGTTCGTGAAGTTATGTATCGTCACGGTGAGTTAATTGTTGATTATTTTGAATCCGAAGATCGTGGCTGTCGGGATTTGCGCAAACATATGGCTTGGTATTTAAAGGGTTTTAGAGTCCCGAGTGAATTACGTCGACAATTTGGCATGCATTCAACTTTGGCTGAACTTCGTCAACTATTAGATCAACTGACAGATCAGCCTTACCCAGTTGAGGTTGCTGAAAAGCCACGTGGCCGCGTTAGTCATGGCCGTCCGCCTACTTTGCCCGATGGTTGGTTGCTCGATCCAAACGAAGATGTTTCAGTTGAATTAGAGGATGCGTTCTCCGGAGGATGATCGTTTTTAAGATTATTCGTCGCGTTATTGCTGCAATTTTATTAATTGTAATTGCTGTTCCTTTATATGCCCTCGGTGTTACCTGGCAAGCAGCGAATAATACTTTGACTAGAAAAGGTGATGTCATCGTTGTTTTAGGTGCGGCGCAATTAAATGGGCGACCTGGTGAAGTTCTTGAAGCACGTTTGACTGAAGCAAAAAGAATTTACGATTTAGGTTTAGCGCCGCACATCATCACTGTTGGTGCTGGAGCTCCCGGTGATCGCACAACTGAGGCGGCATCAGGCAAGTACTGGTTAAGCGCTAACGGCATAAAATCAAAAAAGATCACAGCACTTGAAGTTGGACGTGATACTTGGGTATCCACTGAAAATTATGTGAAGTTTATGAAGGTCAAGAAAATGAAAAATGTAATCATTGTGACTGATCCGTTTCACTGTCGACGCGCAATGACCATGGCAAATGACTTAGGCGCCATTGCAAGCTGCTCACCAGTTAAGTCCGGACCAAATGCGCTGGCAAATTCTGGAAAACGCTATTTAATACGCGAAGCAGGTGCTTATCTGGCTTACGTGAGCCTAGGCAGGCGCGGCATTCATATCAGCGATCATTTAGGGTAGGGCCATGAACGCGGCAAATAATTACAGCGAAGCCGATCAAGAGCGTTTTCTCTTTGAGCCCGCTAAGCGATCTGGCCGAACTGAATTTATGCGCGATCGCGCCCGGGTTATTCATTCTGCAGCTTTGCGTCGCTTAGCCGCAAAAACTCAAGTTGCGGTTCCTTGGGAAAATGATTTTCAACGTACGCGTCTTTCACATTCAATGGAATGTGCGCAGATCGGTCGAGAACTCGGCGAATCACTTGGAGCGGATCCTGATCTATTGGAAACTGCTTGTCTATCTCATGATTTAGGACATCCACCTTTTGGACACAATGGTGAAGAAGCGCTTGCCGAAGTTGCCAAAGATTTTGGTGGATTTGAAGGCAATGCACAGAGTTTCCGTTTACTAACTCGCATCGAAGCAAAGACAGTTGATGCAGACGGAAAATCGGTTGGCCTAAATCTAACTAGAGCATCTTTAGATGCAGGAACAAAATATCCATGGCCGCGCGCAATCAACCCACGTAAATTTGGCGTTTACGATGATGATGTAGAAATCTTTAATTGGATGCGTCAAGGTGCGCCTCATGATCGCAAATGCATCGAAGCGCAGATCATGGATTGGTCGGATGATTGCGCCTATTCGGTGCACGATTTAGAAGATGCAATTTTTGTTGGGCAGATTAAAGTTGAGAACTTTGAAAGAGATTTCGATATTTTGCACACTGAGATGCAAGTTGGTTATGGATCAACGGCAACGAAGGAAGAAGCGGCAGCCGCCCTTGAACGTCTGCAACAACTTTCTTGCTGGCCGCGTTATTACGATGGTTCGCACCGTTCACTTGCTCGACTAAAAGATTCAACTTCACAACTAATTGGTCGCTTCGTTCTAGCTGCTGAATTAGAGACTCGCAAAGTGCATGGAGATGGTCCACTGCTGCGTTATACAGCTGATTTAGTCATTCCACGCGAACAAGAAGTAGAAGTAGATTTCTTAAAGGCAATTGCAGGGCATTACTTAATTAACGCCGCAGCATCACAAGAACGCTATGCCAAGCAGCAGATAGTTATTAAAGAACTAGTAGAGATGTTACATAAGCACGCTGCTACTGAACTTGATTCAATCTTCGCCAAGGATTGGCAGAGCGCCACAAATGAGACCGAGCGGATGCGCATCGTTATTGATCAGATCGCCAGCCTGACAGATCCCGGCGCATATGCCCTACATGCTCGACTTAGCGCGCTCAGATAACATGGTCCTATGAGCGGACGTATTAAAGAAGAGGATGTTACTTACATCCGCGAACGCTCTCCGATTGATGAAGTGGTTGCTGATTATGTACAACTTAAAAACGCCGGTGGTGGACAAAAGAAAGGTTTATGCCCTTTCCACGACGAAAAGTCGCCTTCTTTTCACGTAACTCCAAGCAAAGGTTTCTTTCATTGCTTTGGCTGCCAGACAAGTGGAGATGTAATTTCATTTGTAATGAAAATGGATCACCTGAGTTTTACCGAAACTATTGAAAGACTGGCCGATCGCCTCGGTTATCAGCTGCGTTATGAAGAAGGAAACTTCACCCCCGCACCTGCCGGAAATCGGTCCCGCTTAATTGCAGCGAATGCACTTGCTGCAAAGTTCTATCAGGATCAATTAAATACTTCACCAAATGCTGCACACGCTCGAGAGTTGATGACTAAACGTGGATTTGATAAAAGTGCGTGTGAAACATTTGGAGTTGGTTACGCACCTGACGAATGGGATGGCCTTACCAAATACTTGCGCGCCGAGGGTTACACAATTGATGAGTTAGAGACCGCTGGACTTTCCAAGATGGGACAACGCGGGCCAATTGATAAATTCCGCAACCGCATTACTTGGCCGATACGCGATATTTCAGGAGATGTTGTTGGTTTTGGTGCCCGCAAACTCGCCAGCGATGAAGAGGATCAAGGTCCAAAATATTTAAATACATCTGAGACACCAATCTATAAGAAGAGCCAAGTTTTATACGGTCTAGATATGGCTAAGAAAGAGATCGCCAAGAAGCGCCAAGTTGTAATTGTTGAGGGCTATACCGATGTAATGGCGGCACAATTGGCGGGGATAACAACTGCAGTGGCGACTTGCGGAACTGCATTTGGCGCAGACCACATTCGAATAATTCGACGTTTATTGATGGATGACGATGCTTTCCGCGGTGAAGTTATTTTCACTTTCGATGGTGATGCGGCCGGGCAAAAAGCGGCGATGCGTGCATTTAGTGAAGACCAAAAATTTGTTACCCAAACATTTGTTGCAGTCGAACCAGACGGGCTTGATCCTTGCGATCTGCGTCAACAAAAAGGTGATCTTGCGCTTCGCGATCTCATTGCAAAACGAGTGCCTCTATTTGAATTCGCTATTCGTACAGAGCTTAAACTTCACAAGTTAGATAGCGCTGAAGGTCGAGTTAATGCTTTAAATGCGACCGCGCCCCTTGTTGCACAGATTCGCGACAAATCTTTGCGTCCCGAATATTCCAGATTGTTAGCCGGATGGCTTGGCATAGAAGTTGAGTTAGTAACAGCGGCAGTTAATCAAGGGCTCAAGAAACAGCCACAGGTTAACAATGCTGCAACTGTGGAGGAGCCAATCGCAAGTGTGCAATGGCGACCGAACCCACAAGAGCCGCGATTAATTTTGGAGCGAGAAGTACTAAAAGCACGCTTGCAAATGCCATCTTTGATTGCAAATTGGGCCGAGATCGAAGCGAATGCATTTACCCATCCGGCATATAGTCAGCTATCTGCACTAATCGCTTTGCATCCTGAGCAGAGCTCAATCGAAATTGAACATATCGCTGATGAAAATATGCGTTCGCTATTTACCGAATTAAATGTTGAACCAATTCGCTCGGACGGTGAAGTCACTGGCCATTACGTTGAAAGTATTGTGGCGCGGCTGCGTGAGGTTGCAATTTCACGATCAATTGCCGAATTGAAATCCTCATTGCAACGGTTAAATCCAGTTGAGAATGAGCAGGAATACAACGCAGCATTTGCCGGTCTGGTCGCCCTTGAAACCACGCGCCGCGGGCTGCACGACCTAGCGCTTCGCTCGATTTAGACCCACTGCGCCTCGTGCGCTAGAGTGTGCGCCTGCACGACAAGTTAATAATCAATGCCCCATAGCTCAGTTGGTAGAGCGC